>NZ_JBSFPS010000324.1:0-10217 GCF_053588315.1 Streptosporangium sp. NPDC003464
TTGTCGCTACCGCTGCCGAGGTTTTCGTCCGTGACTGCACGTCGGTCCGCTCAGTGAAACCCGCTGGCGGAGTCCACGTAACCGCCACTATTTGCCTGGGACTCCAGGCCTTCCCTGGTCGCCGGTGTCCCCCTTGGGGCCGCGTGGACCTTCGGCGCCCTGCGGCCCCTGCCGGCCCTGCGGCCCCTGCGGGCCGGTGTCGCCCTTGGGACCCTGGTCGCCGGTGTCACCCTTGGGTCCTCGCGGACCGGCGGGCCCCGGAAAGCCCCGGGGCCCGGGCGGACCTTCGGGACCTTCGACATTCCACAGGATCCGCGTCTCGTCGATGAAGCACGTGGTGATCCCGGTGCCGAGGACGCGGGGCCTTCCCTTGGTCGGTCCGAAGGACTTCACGCAGGCGTAAACCGTTGCGGGGTCGATGGCCGGCACGGACGCCGCACTGGCCACGGCACCGGCCTGGGCGGCCGCCATCGCGACCGCGACGGCAAGCAGCCGGCTACCGAAGAGGACTTTTGATTGCTGTGCCACTCTTGTCTCAATTCTGCACGTTTTGATTGAAACGTTGCCTGGTGAATGGCCTGCGAGTCGAACCTGCGCTGCGATTCCAGAATGGCTGGACAATTCCCGATCGCACCACGTGTGCCTAGGATGTCCGTTTGAGCGAGTTTCTTCCCGCCGGATGACTTCACCAGCAAATCCGTACCCAGAAGTGGGCAGGTGACCAGAACGTGACGGTGAACAGAGATTCAAGATCGAATAACGCGCGATCCTCTTGTGGGTAGCGGTTTGGTGGCGTTAGATCTTCTGGCGCCATGGAAGGACATGGGTGCCTTTAATCTTGCCGTGGAATGTCGTCGGTGCTAGGAAATAAAGCCATCTGTTCTTCTGTGGTGGATCTGTCGGTCCGTAACTCCGTTACGCCGGTGAATGGCCGCTGTTGTGGCGGCCATTCCGGTCAGGGCCTCCCGAAGGCGAATTCCAGCGGCGGCAGCACCGCCTGGGCGTCCGCGCCGCGGAACCACAGGCCGATCATGAACGCCGCCGTCGCCTCGAGCAGCCCGGCACGCTCCAGGCCGCCGCCCTCGACCGCCACGCATCCCAGGTCCTCGACCAGTGAGCGCGTGGTCGCCAGCGCGTCGTCGTCGTCCCCGCACAGCGGTACGGCCAGCGGGGTGCCGTGGAAGACGGGTGGTGTCATCCGCCAGACGTCCTCGTGGCACAGGTTGAAGGCCTTGACGACGCGGGCGCCGACAGCGGTCGCGGCGACGCGCTCGGCCATCGACGGCCCGTCCTCCGTCGCGAGAGTGAACCGCTCCGGCACGACCGGGTTGGTGCAGTCGATCAGCACGCGCCCGCGCAGCGTCCCGCCGGCGGCGCCGGCCGCCTCCAGGACGTCGAGCGCCGCGTGATCGCGGATGGCCAGCAGCACCACCTCGCCGGCCGTCGCGGCCTCGGTCCAGGTGCCCGCGCGCGCGGCCGGGCCGAGGCGTTCGACGAGGGCGGCGACCTTCACCGGGTCCCGGCCGCTCAGCGTCAACTCGTGTCCCGCGCGGACCCACTGCGTTCCGAGCGCGTCCGCCATGCGGCCCGCGCCGAGGATGCCGATACGCATCCGTCCTCCTGTCATCTGGCTGATGTAGGAACGAATGTAGAAAACTCATCAGGCACCATCCGGTGCGTAACGCCTCAGCGATACTGGAGGACCCCGGCGTGTTCCTCGCCGACTGCCGTGCCCGGCTCGCCTTCGACCTGATCGGCAACACCTGGAGCGCCGTCGTCGTCTGGGCTCTGCGGGCCGGCCCGCGGCGTCCCGGTGACCTGCGCGAGCACATCGGGGGGATCAGCGCGAAGGTCCTCACCGAGACCCTCCGCAGGCTGGAGTACAACGGCCTCGTCTCCCGCCGCGCCTACGCCGAGGCGCCTCCGCGGGTCGAGTACGAGCTCACCGACCTGGGCCGCACCCTGGTGCCGCTGATCGAGGCTTTCGGGGAATGGGCGTTCGACCACGGAGACGAGGTCCTCGAGGCCCAGGACCAGGCTGAGAGCCTCGAACGCTCAGGACCAGGCTGAGAGCCTCGTGGCCCGGGACCATGCTGAGGTCCTCGACGCCCGGGAGCGCCGGGAGCCTCCCTGCCTCGGCCGCCGTCCGCGGCGGCCGAGGGGCGACGCCCGGTGGGTCAGTGGCCGGACGGTTCCAGAACGTGACCGCGGGGGGCTGAGCGCCGCTCCAGCACGATCACCATGGCCACCAGCGCGACCAGCGCGGTGAGCTGTGCGAGGGCCGACCAGAGCCCGAGGGCGACCGTCACCAGCGAGATCAGGGCACCGCCGTTCCTCAGCCGGTTGCCTGTGATGCCCAGGACCCGGCGGAACCAGGCGTTGCCCGCCAGGAACAGCGCGACGCCCACGGCCAGGGTGACGGCGGCGGAGGGCTTCAGTGGATCGACCGGGTGGCCGATCAGCTTCTTGACCCCGGCGGCGACCGCGACGACGCCCAGCAGAATCGGGATGTGGGCGTAGAAGTAGGCGCCGAGGATCAGCCGGGTGCGCCGGACCGGCTCGGCCCCGGCCAGAGCGTGCTCGGCGCGCGGCTCGTCGTCCCCGCCGAAGTAGATCCACCACAGGCAGGCCGTCAGCGCGAGGCCGAGTGTCGCCGCCAGGCCGAGGGTGAAGCCGATGTGCAGCCCCTTGGCGCCGATGCCGATCGCCACGATCGACTCGCCGAGCACCACGATCACCAGCAGGCCGTGGCGCTCGACGATGTGAGCGGCCTTGAGGGCGAAGCCCTTCTGCCCGATGAAGTAGGGGCTGCCCCACAGCAGCAGCACCGCGGCACCCCAGAGCAGATAGTTGTACGGCGCGCCGACGAAGCTCGCCACGCCGATCAGCGCGACCCCGCAGAGGTTGAACGGGATCACCCTGGCGAAGGCCGAGGTGGCCTGGAGGTACAGTCCGGCGTGGACGGTGATCAGCAGCAGGTAGCCGACCGCGAACGCCACGCCGTCGCCGTCGAACACCGACGGGATCGACAGCGCGACGATCATGAAACCGGCCATGCCCAGTAGGGTCAGCACCCGGCGGGCGGGCCGTACCGGGGGGACGACGTTGGTCAGCCAGGCGTAGCCCGCGTACATCCACCAGATGACGCCGAACACCAGCAGCACGCGCAGCGCGCCCTCGAGGGGCCGGCCGTCCTGCAGCCCGTCCGCCAGAAGGCTGGTGAGCTGGGTGACGGTGAAGACGAAGACCAGGTCGAAGAAGAGTTCAAGTGTGGAGACGCGGAGCTCACCCTCCGCGGGGGCGGGTTCGACCCGCTCGGTGAACCAGCCGGGCAGACGCATGCGCCCATTGTGGGGAATCAGCCGACCGTTATGTGTGTATACGGAGTTAATTATGCGGACAGCGTGATCATGTTCTCCGGTGGATCCGCCGAGCCCGGCCCGGAGCCGTGGCGAGACTGTCACCGGCGCCGAGGCAGCCCCCCTCCGCCCTGATGGGGCGGTTCCCCCTCTCCGGACCTGCGTCCGTCTCCGGATCCGCGTCCGCCTCCGGACCTGCATCCTTCTCCGGATCCGCGTCCGTCTCTGGACCTGCATCCTTCTCGGACCCGCGTCCGCCTCAGGCGCCGTCGCCGTCCCGGGCGGGACTGTCCTTCTGCCCGGCCACCAGGGTGTCGGCGCCCTGGCCGGGGTGGGAGGCGGGCTCCGGCTCGCTCGCCGTGCTGCGGCGGCGCGCCCGGGGCGGGACGGCGGGGGACTCCGGGCCGTCCCCGCCGGGCTCGGCGCCGTCCGCCGGGGTGGTCCGGGCCGGCTTCCCGACCCTGCCTGCCCGCGCCGGCCGCTCCGCCTGGACCGGCTTCCCGGCCCGGACCGGCTGCTCCGCCGTCTCCGCCGTCTCCGCTGGGGCGGACGGGGAGGGCTGGGCGGGCCTGAGGGCCTCCGGCTCGCGCAGTGCGGCGATGACGTCGTCGGCCTCGGCCTCGGCGGCGAAGTCCTCGGCGGCCTCGGCCTCGCGCCGCTTGATCACCACCATGTGGTCGACCGACAGGCGGCCCGCGCCGCCGACCGCCAGGAGGATGGAGGCCGCGCCGAGCGCCACGACCAGGTTGACGTCGCCGCCGGTCAGCGGCAGGCCCTGATCGCCGCTGGCCAGGACGAACACGGCGACGGCCTCGGCGAACAGCAGCAGCCCGCAGGCCGGTACGGCGAGCCCGGCCACGAGCAGGGCTCCGCCGATGAGCTCCATGAGCATCGTGGTGGCGGCCCAGACGCCGGGGGCGGGGGCGCCCAGGGTGGCGAACTGGTCACCGGTGGCGGTCAGCCCCGCTTCCAGCTTGTGCCACCCGTTGGCGAAGAAGATCCCGCCCACCCCCAGCCTGGCGGCCAGGGCGGCGAGATCGTGGAGGGTTCGTCGCACGGTTCCTCATTCTGGTCAGATTCCCCGTTCTTGCCCATAGATGACCGCGCGGCGGCTGTCCAAACCCGTCAGTCGGAGCTGTCCTGGTCAGCGGATCGGCGGGGGACCAGGAGCGCCACCGCCGTGGCGGTCGCGCCCAGCAGGAACACGCTCACCACCAGCGTGGTGTGCAGTCCGGAGACGAACGCGACGCGGGCCGCGGCCAGCAGCGCGCTCCCTCCGGCGCCGCCGATCTCCTGTGCCGCGTGCGCGGCGGCGGCCAGCGACTGGCGGGCCAGGGTCATCAGCTCGGGGGAGACGCCCGCGACCGGGCCCAGCGAGGGCGCGTAGACGATGGTGGTGATCGTGCCCAGGACCGCCACCCCCAGCCCGGCGCCGAGCTCGTAGGCGGTCTCCTCGATCGCGGCGGCGCCGCCCGCCCGCGACTCGGGGGTGGACGACATGATCGTGTCGGAGGCGGCCAGCAGGGTGACCTGGATGCCGAAGCCGATGCCGACGAAGCAGAGCGCCAGCACCACCGGGTGCGGCTCGGTCCCCCAGCCCAGCGGGGGGAGCAGGGACAGGGTGGTCAGCGCGAGGCCGCCGCTCATCGTGGCGCGCAGCCCGACCCGGCGCAGCAACTGCGCGCCGGCGAGGCCGCCCGCGACGGCGGCGATCATCAGCGGGAGCATGCGGACCGCGGCCGCGAGCGGGCTGTCGCCGAGCACGAGCTGCAGATACTGGGCGAGCATCAGCTCCAGCCCGACCAGCGCGAAGACCGTCAGCAGCACGGCGGCCACCCCGACGGAGAACGCCCGCCGCCGGAACAGGCCGAGGTCGAGCAGGGGGAAGGGCAGCCGCCGCTGCCTGCGCACGAACCAGGTCAGCAGCCCGGCCCCGCACAGGAACGCCACCACCCCGCCCGGATGGCCCGACCCCGCCTCCTTCAGGCCGAAGGCCAGCGAGAGGATGCCGAGCACGGACAGCAGCGCGCTGGGCGCGTCCCACGGCTGTGAGGCGCGCCGGCGTGACTCGGGCAGGATCCTGGCGGCGGCGGGCAGCAGCACCAGCAGGATCGGCACGTTGATCAGGAAGACGGCGCCCCACCAGAAGTGCTCGACGAGCAGGCCGCCGATGAGCGGTCCGACCGCGGCTCCGGCCGCCGCCACGGCGCTCCACACGCCCAGGGCGATCGCGCGTTCGCGCCGGTCGGTGAAGACCTGCCGGATGATGGAGAGCGTGGCAGGCATGATCATCGCGCCACCGACGCCGAGGAAGGCCCGCGCGGTGATGAGCGTGAGCGGGGTCGGCGCGAACGCGGCCGCCGCGGAGGCGGCGCCGAAGACGAGGTAACCGGCCAGCACCAGGCGTTTGCGTCCGTAGCGGTCGCCGAGCGTGCCGAAGGTCAGCAGCAGCGGCGCGACCACCAGCGAGTAGACGTCGATGATCCACAGCAGTTCTACCGAGCTCGGTTCGAGCGCGGCGGTCAGCGCCGGGACCGCGATGTGCAGGACGGTGGCGTCCACCGCGATCAGCAGGAGACTGAAGCAGAGAAGTATCAGGACCGGCCAGCGGCCGGCCCCGCGCGCCCGCGGATCGTTTCCGTCGAGTGTGGCGCCGGCCACGAACCCCATGGTGGTGGTCATAGGCCGCTCAGGAGTTGCCAGCCTGGACGAACATGCGTCGCAGCTTAGGCGAAGTCGGGCACTGAATGAGACGGCATCGGACGATCGGGTTCACGCTGATATGCACATCCCGTGACGGCGCGCGCGACCTCTCTAGAGAGATACAGGCATATATCCGCCATCTAGGCAAACGGTGATCGCGCACGGACCATGGCGGTCGTGGGGAGTCAGCGCAAGGCGCATGAGCCGTCGTGGTGAGCGGTCCCGTCGGACAGGACTCCGCCGAGGTCCCGTCCCCGCTGGACCCCGGTGATCCGCGCGAATGGTGCGCCGCGGCCGTCGCCTGGCTGGGCCGTGACCAGCCGGAGGCCGCGCTGGAGGCCGCCCGTCAGGCGGTGGACCGCGACCCCCGGGCCGGAGCGGAGGCCGGCTGGGGATACCGCCTGGCCAGCCTCGCCTTCGAACGGCTCGGCCGCGACGCGGAGGCCGTGGCCGCCGCCGAGGAGGCCGTACGGCTGGCGCCCGGATCCTGGGCCGCGCGGCTGCGCCTGGGCACGGCCCTCCGCCGGGTGCCGGGACGCTGGCGGGAGTCGTGGGTCCAGGCGGTCAGGGCCGTCCGCTACGCGCCCGAGGAGCCCGACCCGCACGTCCTCGTCGGTGATCTCGCGCTGCTGCGCGGCGAGCACCGCCGCGCCGAGAGCGCCTACCGCGACGCGCTGCGCCGCCTGGACGACCACCCCGGCGCCCGGGTCAACCTCGGCCTGGCCCTCCTGCGCTGGGAGCGGCCCCGGGGCCACCACGATCCCGCCTGGCCGGTCGACCCCCGCGAGACCGGCCGGGCCAGGCGGGCCATGGAGGTGTGGTCCCGGCAGGTCCGGGTCCTGCTGGCCGCCTCGCTCGCCGTGGTCGCCGCCGTGGCCTTCGGCCCCGGCATGGTCGCCGAGGCCAGGCTCGGCGGCGCGGCGGTGCTGGCCGCCGTGCTGGCGGTCACCCTCAGGCAGGCCCACCGGGTCAGGCTCTGGCCGTACGTCCCCGGCATGCTCGCCCGCGACCCGTGGCTCGGCATGTCCGTCTCGATCGCCCTGATCGCCGTCGCCGCCTACGTCGCGGCGATCGCCACCCTTCCCCGGGCGGTCCCCCCGTTCGTCTTCGGCCCGGCGTCGCCGGGCGGTGTGTGGGCGGTCCTGGCCGGGCTGGTCCTCCTCAACGGCGCGGCCGTGATCGTCCTGCGCGTGCTGATCGAGGCGTGGCGGGGGCGGCCGGTCAGGGCGCTGGCCGAGTTCACCGCGGCCCACCGGGACCGCACGGCCCGGCGGAACATCGACGTGACCCTCTGGCTGGTGGCGGGCCGCGCGTGGTCGGCGCTCGCCCTGACCGCGGGGGCGGCCCTGCTCCTGGACGGGCCGGGGTGGGCCTCCGCCGCGCCGGCCGTCCCGCTCGCGCTCGGCTGGGCGCACGCCAGGGGAGGGCTGGCCTCCTGCCTCCGCCAGGTGCTCGCCACGGACCGCTGGCTCAAGGTGGCGCTGGTCCTGCTGGTCGCCGCCTCCCTGGCGCTCGGCGCGGTGGCGGCGGTGCCGGCGCTGGGGCTCGCCGAGGTGCTGGGCGAGTGGTCCTGGTGGGCCGGGCTCGGGGCGCTGGCCGCGCTGGTGGCCGTCTTCGCCGCCAGGTCGGCCCGGGCGTGGTGGCGGGGCGTGCCGGGGCCGTGGCGGGCATCCCTGATGATGTGTGAAAACTGCGGCTCCCGGCTGCCGGGCGACGTCAGGCCCCCGGTGCGGCTCAGCGGACAGGTGCGCCGCGCCTTCACCCACGCCCGCGGCGTGGTGCTCGCCTACGCCGACCCCACCGGGCCGCGTGCCCTGGCCGTCGGCTCGGTCAGCTCGGTCGGCCCGGGCGGCGAGCTCCGCCTGATCGCCGCCGACGACGCGTGGCAGGCGGCCGAGCGCGACCCGCGGGTGGCGGTGTTCGTCGCCGACCCGCTGGAACGCCGGTTCTGGGCCGAGGTGCGCGGCGTCGCGGTCGGCGACGCCGAGGCCGCCGTGCTCCGGGTCACCCCCGAGCACGTCGTGGTGGGCGAGTATCCGGGCCGCCATCAGGGCCGCCTGCGCCCCGGCTGACAGGCCCGGCGGGCCCCGTCGCCCGCGCCCGCGCCGCCCCTTCCCGGCCGGTGACATTCCCCTGCCCGGCCTCCGGCGGCGGCGGGGTGTCTCCCGGGTCGGGACACGCCCCCGGGGGCCGGTGCCCGGACCGTAGGATTCATCCGGTCTCATCCGTTTATCTGATCGTGCCGTACGGCGGCGTGGCGCGTTGCGCAGGCACGCGCAAACGTCTTCCCGGTGCGGTATAACCGGGGGCGGACCGGGGAGGCGTGATGCGGGAACCCGACAGGGCCCGGCCGGCGGGGCGCGCGGCGGCACGGGATGCGTTCGAACAAGTCAGGCTGCGTTATTTCCGGCTTTCACCGTTCCTGCGCAGAGTGATCTACGCCGCGCTGCTGATCGGGGCCGTCGTGCTGGCGCTGGGCATGGGCTGGTCGCCGCTCGACGCCTTCCTCGTCGCGCTCGCCCTGCTCGCCTTCGCCGTGCTGACCCTGCGCTTCCCCCGCGGTGCCGCCACCTTGGTGGTGGTGGCCGCCTGGGCGCTGTTCCTGCCGGTCCTCCAGAGCCTGTACGGCGGCGTGCGGCCGCCCTCCGCGGCGCTGCTGCTGCTGGCCGTCCTGGTGGCCGGGGCCGCGCACCTCATCCGCTGGGTCCCCCCGTGGCTGACCACGCTCATGGCGCTGGCCCCCGCCGCGGTGGCCGCCCTCGCGCTGGCCCCGGTGTCGCCGGCCGTCGCCCTGTGGGCCGCGTACGGCGTGGCGGCCGCGGTGCTGGTCTACCGCTTCGTCCAGGCCCGTCAGGTCAGGGCCGCGCTGGCGGGGGCCGAGCAGCCGGCCCGGCTCCGGGCCCGCGAGGGCGGGCCGCAGGCCGCCGCCTCCGGTGAGCGGGCCGCGCCGCCGCCGATCTCGGTGGAGGAGGCCCTCGGCGAGCTCGACAGCATGATCGGCCTGGCGCCGGTGAAGGAGCAGGTGCGTTCCATCGCCGCCTCGATCGAGGCCTCCCGGCTGCGCAGGGAGGCGGGATACACCACCGATCCGCCGATGCGGCACTTCGTCTTCGTCGGCCCGCCGGGCACCGGGAAGACCAGCGTGGCCAGGACCGTGGCGAAGATCTTCTACGCGTTCGGCCTGCTGGAGACGCCCTACGTGGTGGAGGCCCAGCGGGCCGACCTCGTGGGCGAATACCTCGGGGCCACCGCGATCAAGACCAACGAGCTGGTGGACCGCGCGCTCGGCGGGGTGCTGTTCATCGACGAGGCCTACAGCCTGATCAACTCCGGCGACGGCCAGCCCGACCGCTTCGGCTCCGAGGCCGTGCAGACGCTGCTGAAGCGGGCCGAGGACGACCGCGACCGCCTGATCGTCATCCTGGCCGGATACGAGAAGGAGATGTCGGCCTTCCTGTCGTCCAACCCCGGCCTGTCGAGCCGGTTCTCCGGGCGGGTCCGCTTCCCCAGCTACCTGCCGCAGGAGCTGCTGCAGATCACCGAGCTGCTGCAGCGGCGGCGCGGCGACCGGATGGCCGAGGACGCCGCGCCCGCGCTGCTGGCCCGCTTCGAAGACGTGCACCGGCGCGCGATCGTCGACGAGCTGGGCAACGCCCGGTTCGTGCGCAGCCTCGTGGAGGCCGCCGCCCAGGCCCGGGACGTGCGGGTGGTGGGCGCGGGCGGCTCACCCACCACCGAGGACCTGGTGACCACCTCCGCCCAGGATGTCGCCAAGGCCTTCGACGAGCTCACCGTCCGCTTCCGGGGCTACCAGGCCACGCCCAGCCTGGAGGAGGCGCTCGCCGACCTGGACCGGATGGCCGGTCTGGAGCCGGTCAAGCGGCAGGTGCACGCGATCACCGCACAGCTCAAGGTGGCCAGGATGCGCCAGGAGCGGGGCCTGCCGACCCCGCCGCAGATGCGGCACTTCGTCTTCGCCGGGCCGCCGGGCACCGGCAAGACCACGGTGGCCCGCATCCTGGGCCGCATCTTCGCCGCACTGGGGCTGCTCACCCAGCCCGACGTGGTGGAGGCCCAGCGGGCCGACCTGGTCGGCCAGCACCTCGGGGCCACCGCGATCAAGACCAACGAGCTGGTGGACCGCGCGCTCGGCGG
>NZ_JBSFPS010000325.1:0-10089 GCF_053588315.1 Streptosporangium sp. NPDC003464
GCCACCTCACCCTGGCCACGCTGCTGGCCCTGCGTGACAGGGGGCTGCCGCTGCCCTCGGCCGGCGGGCCATGCGCCGGGCGACGGGCCCGTCGGGGCCGCGGAGGAGCCGGGCCAGCTCAGCCTCGTTGAAGTGGATGCCCGGCGGACCGGATCCTCCTCCCGCCGTGCCCCGGCGGTCAGGTTCTCCTCCCGCCGTGCCCCGTGACGGTCGCCCGATCCGGTGGTGGTCAGGTTGTGCTCCCGCCGGGTTCTGCGGTGGTCGGCCGGCCCTGCGGACCGGATCCCCCTCCCGCCGTGCCCCGTGACGGTCGGTCGGGTCCGGCGGCGGTCAGGTTCCCCTCCCGCCGGGCCGGGCGACGGTCAGGCGTCCCTCCCGGCCGGCCGGCGGATCCGGAGGTTCTCCAGCCGGTCGAAGCCGTCCAGCGCCCTCACCCCCAGGCGCCGCGCCCGCAGGAGGGTCGAAGGCGGCAGCAGCACCGCGCGGATCCGCCTGCCCCGCGTCACGGCGGCCGCCAGCGCCCGCCGTACCCGGCGGAGATCATCGGGCAGTGCGCCGATGTCGCCGGGGGTCGGGGCGAAGAGCATCCGCTCCATCGCCGCCGCGACCCTGGCCACCGCCGCCGAGGACTCCTCGTCGAACCCGTACTGCTCGCTGAGGCGCCGGGCCAGCGCCCGGGGGCTCTCGCTCGGCTGCCGGGACATGCCGTAGTCGCACAACGCGTCGTCGAGCTCGGCCCAGGCCGCGGCCACCGCGGCCTCCTGCCGGCCGGCTCTGACCGCCACCGCGCCGGTGGGGTCCGGGGCGGTCCCGTCATCGCCCGGGGACTCCGCCCGGCGGGAGGAGTAGGAGCGCCGCCGGCGGGCGCGCAGCTCCCAGCGGAGCAGGCCGGGGACCAGCGCGACCAGCAGCACGGCCACGGCCCCGAGGCCGATCTGCGCCGCCAGGGGCGTGCCCTCCTCCACCGGGATCACCGCCGGGCCGATTTCACGGTCGAGGAGCTGGTCACGGCGGTTGCCGGTCGGCTGGCGGGGGGTGTCCGAGCCCGTGGAGCCGGTGGTGGGGTCCGTCGACGGCCCGTCGTCGCCGGACGTCGGGGACTGCGGCCGCGTGTAGAGCGGCACCGTCGCACTGCCCTGCCCCGCGCCGCCGGACGGCGTGGGCTCGAACCGCAGCCACCCCGTGCCCTCGAAGTAGAGCTCGGGCCAGGCGTGCGAGTCGTGGGTGCGCACCTGCCACTGGCCGGAGAAGTTGCTGCCCCCGGTGTAGCCGATGGCGACCCGGGCGGGGATGCCCAGGACCCGGGCCAGCACCGCCATCGAGGCGGCGAACTGCTCGCAGTAGCCGGTCCGGCTGATGAGCAGGAAGTCCGTCAGCGCCGCTCCGCCGTGCCCCTGGGTGGCCAGGCTGTAGGTGAAGTCGCCGTCCTTGGTGAAGAAGTTCTGGAGCTGGACCGCCTGCTCGTAGCGGCTGGCGTCCCGCTCCGTCACCTGCCTGGCCAGCTCCCTGATCTGCCGGGGCAGGTTGTCCGGCAGCTGCAGGTAGCGCTCGTTGATCTCCGGGGCGGCCGGCGGCGGCGCCGCCTTGAGCGACTCCGCCGTGGGCTTGGGCTCCCTCGTGGTGACCTCGTAGGCCAGCCCGTTGGCGGTGTCCTCGGTGGAGAACACCATGAGGGTGTCCCGGTCGGGCCGCCAGTCTCCTTCGATGCGGATCCGGCTGGCGGGGTAGGGCAGCGGCAGGAACTCCAGCGGCCCCCTGATCTGGTCGCTCACCTGGATCTTGGTGGTCGCCTCGGTGACGGGCAGGCTCATGTTCTGGCCCGGGGCGGCCGGCATCGGCCCCTCGGAGACCCGGTCCTCGGAACGGCCCTGCGCCGTCATCGTCCACTGCTCGCCGTCGAAGATGTCCAGCGAGTACAGCCGCAGGTAGCGCGGGACGTTGTCGTTGACGGTGTAGGTCAGGACGGTCGAGTTGCCCGGCAGGGAGAGCTGGCCCCGCAGGTTGACGATCGGGTTCGGGATGGTGATCGAGTTGCTGCCCTTCCCCTTGCCGTTACCCACGCCGAAGCCGAACAGCGGGTCCGGCTCCAGGGTGGGCAGCAGTGAGGGCAGCAGGATGGCCAGCGCGATCGCGGCGAATCCGATGCGCTTGCCCGACAGTTGCAGGGTCCCGGCGTCGGAGGTGGGCTTCGGGGCGACGAACGACGGGGTCCGGCGCACCAGCACCGCCCTGCCCCAGTGGGTGACCCGCTCCCGTCCGTCGGCGGCCAGCAGCCCCAGGTAGCCCAGGGCCGCGACGATGAACGTCAGCCAGTTGATCGGCTCGGAGATCACCGCGGCCGGGACGGTGAACAGCGCCAGCAGCGGCAGCCCGGTGAGCGCGGCGCGGCGCAGCCGGGAGGCGAGCAGGTCGACGATGATCGCGATCAGGCCGACACCGGTACAGGTCAGCAGGGTGATCCCGGTGTTGGCCGGCACCGGGGCGGCGTACCGCTGGATGTCGGCGAAACCGGTGAGCAGCGGCTTGGCCAGCCCGATGAGCGACTCCTCGGTGGGGACCACCCACCTCCACACCTTTTCGTCGGTGAACACCGCCATCAGGTAGAACCACAGCGCTATCAGCTGGAGCAGCGTCACCACCGCGGCAGGCAGGGTGTAGCGGCTGCCCAGCATGCTGATCCCGGTGACCAGCAGGATGATCCCCAGGCACGCCCAGAACCAGCTGCCGCCCTGGAAGAGAGGGTAGAGCGCGATCGCGACCGCTCCCGTGGCCGCGCCCGACGCCATGGGAAGTCTCATGAGCCGTCCCTACTGAGTGCGTATCGTCCGCGCTGCGCGGCCCCCTGCCACACGCTCGCGATCGAGGCGCCCGGGGGCAGCCGCACGATGCGCCAGCCCGCCCCGGCGAGGATCGCCTGCGTCGCCTGGTACTCCTCGTTCCGGCCGAGCTCCGGCCGCTCCCAGCCCGCCACGTCCAGCATCACGGCCACGGCGGTGACGTTGCCGTGCCGCAGCCGGGCCAGCGCCTGGGCCTGCTCCACGTCGACCCCGCCGAGCACCGCCACGATCAGGCCGTCGCCGCCGCCCTGCCGCAGCGCGCCGATGCCGTACTCCAGCGACCGTGCCGAGCTCGGCCGCACCACGGCGAGGGTGTCCAGCAGCGACCAGCTCAGCCCGGTGTCGGTGAGGCGCTCGGCGCCCTGGTCGGTGACCAGGCGCAGGCCGAGGCCCTCGCGGGCCAGGTGCACGCCGATGGAGGCCGCGGCCGAGACCGCCACCTCGAACGACGAGCGGGGCCCCTCGCCCCGGTGCGCGTAGCGGCGGGTGTCCAGCAGCAGCGCGCCCCGGCTCTGCCACTGCTGCTCCTCGCGCCGCACCATCAGCTCGCCGTACCTGGCGGTCGAGCGCCAGTGCACCCGCCGCAGGTCGTCGCCCTGCCGGTACTCGCGCGGCGCGATGTCGTCGTCGCCGGCGGCCGCCACGCTCCTGGTACGGCTGTCGCCCCCGCCCGTCCACTCGCCGGAGAGGCGGACGTGCGGCAGGGCCACGACCTGCGGCGTCACCACGAGCGTGTCGCTGATGCTGAAGGACCTGGTCAGCTCGACCAGGCCGAACGGGTCGCTGATCCGGATGGTGAGCGGGCCGATGCCGAACCGGCCGCGCAGGTCGGACCGGACCCGGTAGTCGATCTCCCGGATGCCGTGCGGCTCCACCCGGTCCAGGACGAACCTGGGCCGCGCCCCCAGCGCGTAGGGCACGGTGTCCTCGATCATCAGCAGGCCGGTCGGCAGCCGGGTGACGTTCTCCAGCCGCAGTGTCACGGTGGCCTCGCTGCCCACCTCGGCCCTGGGCGGGTCCAGGCGCCGCGCGCAGCTCAGCCGGTAACGGGTGCGGGCCACCACCATCGCCGCCAGCAGCGGCAGGGAGACGATCAACACCCCGATCCTGAGCAGGTCGTGTTCCCCGAGGAAGAAGGCGCACAGCAGCGCCGCGGCGCCGGATGCGAGGAACGACCGTCCGCGGGCGGTCAGCGCCTTGAGACCCGAGGTCACTTCGCCTGTGCCTCGGGGACGGGCACCCGGCGGATCAGCTCGGCCATCACCTGTGCGGGCACGCGGCGCTGGCCCTGGGCCTCGACGCTGGGCAGCAGCCGGTGGGCGAGGACGGGCAGGCACAGGTCCTGCAGGTCGTCGGGGATGACGTAGTCGCGCCCGGCGAGCGCGGCGTGCGCCCGGGCCGCCCGGACCAGTTGCAGGGTCGAGCGCGGGGAGGCGCCGAGCCGCAGGTCGGGGCTGTGGCGGGTGGCGGTCACCAGGTCGATGGCGTACTTCTTGACCGGCTGCGAGACGTAGACGCCGCGCACCGCCTCGATGAGCGCCCGGACCTCGGCGGTGGTGGCCACCGGTTCGAGCTTGTCCAGCGGGGAGGTGGCGCCGTGCACGTCGAGCATCTCCAGCTCGGCCGTGGGCTCGGGGTAGCCCATCGCGATCCGGGCGGTGAAGCGGTCGCGCTGCGCCTCGGGGAGGGGATAGGTGCCCTCCATCTCGATGGGGTTCTGGGTGGCGATCACCATGAAGGGCGAGTCCAGCCGGTAGGTGGTGCCGTCGACGGTCACCTGGTGCTCCTCCATGCACTCCAGCAGCGCCGACTGGGTCTTCGGAGAGGCGCGGTTGATCTCGTCGCCCACCACGATGTTGGCGAACACCGGGCCGGGCTTGAACTCGAACTCCCTGGTCTGCTGGTTGTAGGCGCTCACCCCGGTGATGTCGCTGGGCAGCAGGTCGGGGGTGAACTGGATCCGGCGCACCGGGCAGTCGATGGATCGTGCCAGGGCCTTGGCGAGCATGGTCTTGCCGACTCCGGGCACATCCTCGATGAGGAGGTGGCCCTCGGCCAGGAGGACCGTCAAGGTCAGGCGGATGACGTCGCTCTTGCCTTCGATCACCGACTCGATCGCCTGGCGGATCCGGTGCGCGGTGCCGACCAGATCGTCGAGCTGAGGTGTGACGTCATGGGTTACTGCCACCAGGCCTCCATGAGGGTGCGGCGGTTTTGCGCCGGGGGGTCCGTATTTCGGGACCTTTGAGGTCCCTTTTCCATTGTGAGTACCGACACTACGACGCCGTGGGTTCGCGGGCGACTCTATGTGGGCATTAAGGCTGTTTCCGGGTGAACAGCCATAGTGTGCGTGAAGGCTGCTTCCGGGTGAACAGCCATAGTGTGCGCGCCGATCGTGGCGTTCTTGTCAGGCGGATGTGCCGATCTCGTGACAAGTACACAGCGTGCTCCACTTTCCACCCCCCTTCACCGCCGTCCGGCCGATTCCGTAATCGTCACGCCATCGGCCCTGTTGTCGACACGCCCGTGACATGTGAGGGGCCCCCTACCCCCTCCACCCCGCTCCACCATCGTTGACCTGGGAAAACGGCGCCAGAACCGGCCGTTAAGAGGCGCGGAATCAGTTGACGGTGGAGAGAAGTGGAGTATGGTGGTGCGCAGTGGAGAGCAGGGGCTACAGCGCCACGCGCTCCGCTAGGCACGGGAGGTGGGGCCGATGTTCCTCGGCACTCATCATCCGCGTCTCGATGACAAGGGACGGCTGTTCCTGCCGGCGAAGTACCGCGAGGAGCTGGCGGAGGGTCTGGTGATCACCAAAGGCCAGGAGCGCTGCCTCTACGTCTTCCCCGTAGAGGAGTTCCAGCGCATTACCGAGGCTCTGCGCACCGCGCCGGTGACCGCCAAGGCGGTCCGCGACTACAGCCGTGTCTTCTTCGCCAGCGCATCCGACGAGGTCGCCGACAAACAAGGCCGGGTCACCATCCCGCAGGCTCTGCGCGTATACGCCGGCCTGCGCCGTGACTGCACGGTCATCGGGGCCAACACACGGCTGGAGGTCTGGGACGCTCAGGCCTGGGACACCTATCTGGCCGACCAAGAGCAGGCTTTTGCCGATCTGTCGGAGGAGGTGCTGCCAGGGATTCTGTGACTCCACGGTCGACTCATCGGTGAAAACGTCGTTCGGCGAGGTCTCCACCCGCAACCACGATGCACGTCAGCTGATGCACCTTCCCCGGTGTCAGGTGACGGGCGGACACCCGGGTGCGGATGGGGACCTGGCCGGACGGCCCGGGGGTGGGGGCCAGCAAAGACACCGATGAACGCCCGCCGCGCATCCGCGAGCGAGGCGGCGAGAGGGGGGTTGCGCTTCATGCGCGCCGAAAACGACATATCTGACCTGCAGGCTCCGGGCGGCCACGTGCCCGTGATGCTCGAGCGGGTGCTCGAACTCCTGGCTCCCGCCCTCACCGGCCCGGACCCCGTCGTCGTCGACGCCAATCTCGGCCTCGGCGGCCACGCCGAGGCCCTGCTGGCCGCCCACCCCGCACTGCACCTGATCGGGATCGACCGCGATCCCACCGCCATCGAGCGCTCGACGGCCCGGCTGGCGCCGTACGCCGACCGGACCACCCTGGTCCGCGCGGTCTCCGACGAACTGGCCGGGGTGCTGGCGGAGGCCGGCCGTCCCCGCGTCAACGCCGTCCTGTTCGACCTGGGCGTCTCCTCGCCCCAGCTCGACGAGGCCGAGCGCGGTTTCGCCTACTCCTACGACGCGCCCCTGGACATGCGGATGGACCGCGACCAGGAGCTCACGGCCGAGGTCGTCGTCAACACCTACTCGGCCGCCGAACTCATCCGGATCCTCCGGGATTACGGCGAAGAGCGATTCGCCCCGCGTGTCGCGCGCCTAATCATCAAGGAACGGGGCAACGAGGCCATAACGTCTACCAAGCGGCTTGCGGAGATTGTCCGTACGGCAATACCCGCCGCTACCCGACGGACCGGGGGAAACCCCGCAAAAAGGACTTTTCAGGCGCTGCGGATCGAGGTGAACGCGGAGTTGACAGCACTGGAACGCGCGCTCCCCGCCGCGCTCGACGCGCTGACGCTTGGCGGGCGCGTGGTCGTGCTCGCCTACCACTCCCTTGAGGACCGGCTCACCAAGCAGGTCCTCGCGGCGCGAACCAGGGAGACCAGCCCCCCCGGGCTGCCCGTCCCGCTGCCGGCTCACCAGCCGCGGTTCGCCCTCCTGACAAGGGGAGCCGAGCTTCCGAGCGAAGAGGAGGTGGCCCGCAACCCGCGGGCGGCCTCTGCCCGGTGTCGGGCGGCAGAGAGGATCCGTGAGGCAGTTGACGAGGAGTGAGTCGGACGTCCGCACCGCGCCGAGCCGGGGCGGGCGCCCCGCGCGGGTGCCCCGCGCGACGCCGCAGGCGCGCAGGAGCAGGCCGGCCAGGACCGCGCACGCCGGCCGTCCGGCGGCCCAGGCTCCCGAGTCCCGGCAGGGACGCGCGCCGCGCGCTCCCTTCGTGCTGCTCGTCGTCGGCCTGCTCTGCGGTGGCCTGGTCAGCCTGCTGCTGCTCAACACCGTCCTCGCCGAGGACTACTACAAGGCCAACGAGCTCCGCGACGCCAACAGCCAGCTCCGCCTGAAGAAGGAGGAGCTGAAGAACGCCAACGCGCGGATGGAGATGCCCGGTGAGCTCTCCAAGAACTCCGCCAACCAGGGCCTGGAACCCGACTGGGACAGGGCCGAGGTCATCACCCCCGACCGCCCCGCCCGCAGCCGGACCGCAAGCGACGCCCAGACGCCCGCCGGGCAGGAGCGGGCGCCGGGCACGGGCCGGTGAGGGAGACCGGCGGGCGGGGCCCCGGCCCCGGCCGCGGCGGTTCCGCCGGAGGTGGGACTGAGAGGCATTTGACGCCTTCCAGGCGGAGTCGTCAATAATCTGGTCAATAATGTGAATTTCACAGTTTGGCAGCGAATTACAGATTTATCGCACAGTGCCTGTTCAGTACGGCGGCGGCCTCTCCGGGAAGGAGGCCGCCCCGGTGGCCGGTTCCGGACCCGCCCCGGCGGCCGGTCGCGGACCCGCCCCGGCCCGGGGGCATGCCACGCCCGCCGCCGGGTCCTGGGGGCCGCTCGGACGTCGCGCCACGCGGAGCGGTCGGGCCGCCCGCCCGACCGGGCGGCGCAGCACGCGGAGTGACCCGGCGGCCCGTCCCGTCAGGGCGCGCGGAGTGACCCGGCGGCCCGTTCCGTCAGGGCGCGCGGAGTGGCCCGGCGGCCCGTCCCGTCAGGAGGGTCGACCCGGGGTGTCCACAGCGCCGCGCACGTCGGCGCCCGCTCCAGCGCAGCGGGTGTCCACAGCGCCGCGCACATCAGCGCTTGCTCCGTCTACAGCGCCGCGCACATCAGCGCCTGCTCCAGCGCCGCCCGTCCCTGGTCGACCTCGCCCGCGTCGCCGTGGAGGTCGGCGACGACCATCCAGGCCGCCGAAGCCCGCCACAGCGCCGTCATCCTCTCCAGCGCCTGCGCGGCCGCGGTCTGGGCGAGCGCCGCCTCCTCCAGGCGGCCCAGCGCCCGGTAGACCTCCGCCAGCAGCTCGTGTGCCTCCACCGCCACCGGCCCCACCATGCCCGCCGCCTGCTCCACCGTCGCCAGCGCGCGCTCCAGGGCCGCCTGCGGCTCCTCGCGCAGCAGGTCGAGGCGTGCCAGCGCGAGCAGGCAGGAGATGACGTCGCTCGGATGCGCCGCGGCCGCCACCAGCTCGGCGTGGGCGTCGGTGAGCATCCGGCCGACCCGCTCGACGTCCTGCGGCCCGTGCCGCAGGTCGTACTGGGCCATGCACATCCGCAGCCGGCCCATCGCCAGCCCGTCGTCCAGCTCCCCCTGCACGCGCAGGGCGCGGTTGCTCAGCATGTCGGCCTCCAGCGGGTCGCCGAGGATGCGCGCCACCACCGCGCTGTTCCACGAAGCCGCCACGATCGCGCGAGGCGATCCGATCCGGTCGGCCTCGTCCAGCAGCTCGGTGGAGAAGTGCGCCATCCGCTCCCGGTCGCCGCGCTCGACGTAGGCGGCCAGCAGGGTCGAGGCGAGCTCCACCAGCCGGTCGGTCCACCCCGACAGGGTCTCCCGCTCCAGGGCCTCCTCGCCGACCCGTACGGCGGCCTGCAGCTCGCCGACCTCCCGGTGGCACCGGCACAGGGCCAGGGCGATCGAGATGCGCTGCTCGCGCAGCTGCGCCTCCAGGCCGGCCAGCGCGGCCGTCGTCTCGGCGTGGTCGGAGCACGCCTCCTGCAGCATGACCGTCAGCTGCTCGATCGCGGCGGGCCGGTTGTCGGCGGCCTCCAGCGCCAGGGCGTAGCCGTAGCCGACGCGTCTGCGCGTGTCGGGCAGGTAGCGGAGCGCCGGTTCGGCGATCAGCCGGGCGAGCTCCTCGCCGGCCGTCTCGATCTCGCCCTGGCGCAGGGCCGCCTCCGCCTGGGCCACCCGGGTGTGCAGAGCCGTCACGTGCCGGTCGGTGATGCCGTGTCCGAGCTCGGCGGCCGAGCAGCCGAGCCGGTCGGCCAGGGCCCGTATCTCCGGCGCGCTCGCGTCCCGCATGCCGTCTTCGATCGCCGCCACGTCCTCTTCGCGCAGTCCCGGCTCCGCGACCTGCGCTATGGTCATGCCGCGTTGCTTGCGCAGCGCCTGCAGGCGCCCGCCTACGTCCGTGCCGCTCACGTCGCACTCCCTGGATGCCGCCACAGGATGTGAATCCATCCCTGATGTGGATCATCTCAACAGCGCATCTTAACGTCGCGGACTCTCTCTGCACCAAAGCCGAACCGGTATTCGTATTCGGGCGTTGTGTCATACCGGCGGCACAGGAGACAATCCTCTCGATGTTCCATAAGGTGTCATGGAGGTATCTGTGAGAAGGCGTGTACTGGCCGGAATCGCCGTCACGGCTGCTGCGTTGACCGCTGCCCTCGGGGCGACGGGCGCGGCCACAGCCGATCGTGGATCGGAGGGCCTCCGACCGGCCGGGCAGCCGTCGATCACGCTCGCGCCGTCCTCGTCCTTCAACGGCGGCGGTCTGTGCTGCTACGAGTACGCCGGCTTCTAGACAACGACAACCCGGCGGGACCGGTCCGCGGTCGCTCCGCGGCATCCGCGGCCGGCACCCGCCGGGCACGCCGGCGGCCGGGTCGGCGGTGACGCGCTCGTCGTCGCCACCGGCGGGCGCGCCGGGGATCCGCCCGGGACGGC
>NZ_JBSFPS010000326.1:0-10061 GCF_053588315.1 Streptosporangium sp. NPDC003464
ACCCGGTTACATTCCGAACCCGGAAGTTAAGCTCTTCAGCGCCGATGGTACTGCACCGGGGACGGTGTGGGAGAGTAGGTCGCCGCCGGACAATCATTCAGGAAAGGCCATCCCTTCGGGGGTGGCCTTTCCTGCGTTCCAGGGACTTTTTGGGCCTTTCCCCGGAAAGCCCGCCCGGCGGAGGAGACCGGGCGGGCTGGGTCGGGAGGTCTCTCAGGCGGCGACGAGCGAGGAGTATGACGAGGCATCGCCGGACAGGGCCGTGCTCGGGCGGCCGTCCACGCCTACCGGGACGTCACCCGCGACGGTGACCCGGTGCAGGCGGCGGGGCCGGCCGTCGAAGTCGTGCACGACCCGGTGCTGGGTCGCCCGGTTGTCCCAGATCGCGACGTCGCCCGGGGACCACCGCCAGCGGACGGTGTTCTCGACCTGGGTGACCTGCTCCTGGATCAGGCGGATCACGGCGGCGGAGATGTCCGTGGGCAGGCCGACGACGCGTTTGGCGAAGTCGCCCAGCAGGATCGACCGCTCGCCCGTCTCCGGGTGGACCCGGACGACGGGATGCTCGGTCTCGAACACGGTGGAGGCGAAGACCTCGGCGTATTGACGGGTCCGCTCGGGGTCGGCGGAGGTGGCGATTCTGGCGTAGTCGAACTGGTTGGTGTGGACGGCACGCAGGTTCTCGACCAGGTCGGCCAGCTCCCGTGGCAGGTTCTCGTAGGCGGTCACCGTGTTGGCCCACAGGGTGTCGCCGCCGGCCGGGGGGACGGTCACGGCGCGCAGCACCGAGGCCAGCGGCGGGCGGTCGACGAAGGTCACATCGGTGTGCCAGCGGTCCACCTTATGGCCGTTGCCGTAGTCCAGATCCAGGATGTGGGCGTTGTGGTGCAGCGCCGGCACGGTCGGGTGGGCCGTGGTCAGATCGCCGAGCAGGCCGGCGAAGGCCACCTGGCCCTGTTCGTCGAGGTGCTCCTGGCCGCGGAAGAAGATCACTTTGTGGCGGAGCAGGGCCGCGCGGATCTCCTCGACGGTCCCGGCAGGCAGGTCGCCACCGAGCCGGACGCCGCTCACCTCGGCGCCGATGCGCCCGGCTACCGGGGTGATGACAGGGGATGGCATTGGGGTCTTCCTTCCAGACGAAGATCTTCAGGGGGATCGAGGTCGGACGGAAGGACACAGCGCGCTGGCCACGCGGCAGAGGTCCACGTGGTGGCGTGTCGTGAGGTACAGCCGGAGGATCACGCGTTCAACGTAAGTCTCCCCATCAATAATTGTCAACTAATTAAGTAGGGAATACATGTTTTAGGGTCGAGCTCTGTGCGACCCGCATCCGTCTACGCGGGTGCGGGCCGTACAAGAGGTCAGGGGGTGGTGAGGTCGAGCTCCTTGACGCGGGGGTCACCCTCGTCGGCGAGGTAGTGGTCGGCCCGGGTGGCGTCGTCGCCCTCGGCCACCTTGAGGCCGCGGGCGATGAACGTGCCGGCGACGGCGACGATCAGGTTGACGCCCAGGGCGAGGACGCCCGCGTAGATGGTCATCTTGGTGTCCAGGCCGAGCTTCTCCAGCGGGAACGCCGACCCGGCGAAGTGCAGCTTGCCGGTGACCGGGTTGCCGATGTTGTAGAGCAGCAGCACCCCGGCGGCCATGCCCGCGACCCATCCGGCGACGAGGCCGCCGCGGTGGAACCAGCGGGTGTAGAGGCCGAGCGCCACCGCCGGGAGCGTCTGGAGGATGATGACGCCGCCGATGAGCTGGAGGTCGATGGAGAAACCGGTGTCGAGGAACAGGATGCACAGCACCGCGCCGACCTTGACGAGCAGCGAGGTGATCTTCGAGACCCGGGCCTCGTCGGCCTCGTCGGCGTCCGGCTTCAGATACTCCTTGTAGATGTTACGGGTGAACAGGTTCGCCGCGGCGATCGACATGATCGCGGCAGGGACCAGTGCGCCGATGCCGATCGCGGCATAGGCGACGCCGGTGAACCAGTCGGGGAACATCCTGTCGAAGAGCTGGGGCACGATCGTGTTGTTGTCGGCGCCGATGGGCTTGACCCCGGCCGCGATGGCCATGTATCCGAGCAGCGCGATCAGGCCGAGCAGCAGGCTGTAGGCCGGGAGCGCGGACATGTTCCGTTTGATCACGTCACGGTTCTTCGAGGCCAGTACGCCGGTGATGCTGTGCGGGTAGAGGAAGAGGGCCAGCGCCGAGCCCAGGGCCAGGGTGATGTACTGCAGCTGGTTGTTGGCGTTGAGCAGGATGCCGTCGCCCGGTGCGGGCGTGGCGTCGAACTTGGCCTGGGCCGCGCTGAAGATCCCCGACCAGCCGCCTTCGATCTGGGCGGGGATCGCGAAGATCGCGACCAGGATCACGATGTAGATCAGCGTGTCCTTGACGAAGGCGATCAGTGCCGGGGCGCGCAGGCCCGACTGGTAGGTGTACGCGGCCAGGATGGCGAACGCGATGATGATCGGCAGATGGCCGGTCACCCCCATCGACTTCAGCACGGCCTCGATGCCGATGAGCTGGAGCGCGATGTAGGGCATCGTCGCGACGATTCCGGTGATCGCGATCAGCAGTGCCAGCGTGGGGGAGCCGAAGCGGGCCCGGACGAAGTCGGCGGGGGTCACGAAGCCGTGGACGTGCGAGACCGACCAGAGCCGCAGCAACACCAGGAACACGATCGGATAGACCACGATCGTGTACGGCACGGCGAAGAAGCCCATCGCGCCCGCGCTCCAGAGCAGGGCGGGCACGGCCACGAAGGTGTAGGCGGTGTAGAGGTCGCCGCCGATGAGGAACCAGGTGATCCAGGCGCCGAAGTTCCGGCCGCCCAGCCCCCACTCGTCCAGGGTGGCCAGGTTGTCCGGACGGCGCCAGCGCGCGGCCACGAAGCCCATGCCGCTGACGAGCAGGAACAGCACGGAGAAAATGATGATCTCAGTCAGGTGCTCGCTCACGGGGTCACCGCCTCCGCTTGGTCATCTGGTAGACGACCGTGGTGCACACGACGCCGACCGCGATGAAGGCGAACTGGAGCCAGTAGAACCGTGGGAAACCGAAGATCCGGGGCTCGTCGAAGTTGAAGAGAAAAGGCAGCAAAGGTAGGATGATCGGTAGGATCAGCAGCCAATTCCATGGACTGCGATCGCCCCGGTCCCTGTCGGGAGTGGTCAACACGCTCTCCTCAAGTTGGAGAGAGGGCGGCTGGCTGGAGCCGCCCCCTTAGCTGACCGGCAGCGTAATTATGCGAGTGTCGCATTGCGGTCACCGATCGCCGAGCGGAGTGGTTGGCGCGACGAACGGTAGATCAGCCTCCGACATGGAGGTCGTCCGCGATGTCGCGGGTGCCGTAGCCGTCAGGAGCGTCCACTTCGACGACCTGTTCGGGCCGATCGTCGAATTCCAGGCGCAACGCTCTTGACATCGTGGCATGCATTTCATACAGGCACGTGATGTAGGTGAGCTCCAGGATCTGCTGGTCGGACAGGTGGGCCTTGAGCACCGCGAAGATCTCGTCATGCACCCGGCCGCCGTCGAGCACCAGACCGTCGGTGTAGGCCAGCACGGCCCGCTCGATCTCGTTGAAGAATGGGCTGACCTGCCAGTAGGCCACTGCCTGGACCTTCTCGTCCGGCACCCCGAGCGCCCGCATCTGCTTGCAGTGCTGGGAGAAGACGAACTGGCTCCCCCGCGCCCACCCGGCCCGCGACTGGCCCAGCTCGCGCAGCACGGGATCGAGCCCGGCCTCCCGGTAGAGCTGAAAGCCCTTCACGCAGTGTTTGAGGATGGCGGGGTCCAGGGCGAAGACCGTCCACCAGTCGCCGGGGGAGCCGGTCGCGGTGCCGGGATCGGCCGCCGGGTCCCGGTCGGGGCCGAACAGGCGGTCGTAGAAGAACAGTGTCAGCGGATCGGTCACCTCGTCGCGGGGGACCTGGCGCAGCCGCGGCATCACACGGTCCTGTCCGCCGCGGTCCTGGGCTCGTGCCGGACGTCGCCGGGCCGGCCGACCTCGCGGGTCCAGGCGGCGAACTCCACCAGGATCCCGTCGGGATCCTTGAAGTAGATCGACCGGACGAACACCCCCTCCTGCATCGTGGGCGCGATGCCGAACTCGCTGTCGTCGTGGTTGAGGAGCACCCCGACGTCGACACCCTTGGCGATCAGCTTGTCGCGGTATTCCTCGATCTTGTCCGGAGCGACGTCGAGGGCGATGTGGTTCATCGAGCCGACCGCCGACAGCAGCTCCCCGCGGTCGGGCAGGTTCTTCGGCGCCGAGACGCCGGGCACCGCCTCCGGGGCGTCGGGGAACCAGAAGAACGCCAGCGCGTTGCCGCCGCCGCAATCGAAGAAGAAGTGCTGGCCCCAGCCCATCGGCAGCTCGATGGTCTTGATCAGCGGCATGCCCAGGACGCCGGAGTAGAAGTCGACCGTCTGCTTCATGTCCGAGCACACCAGCGCGAGATGGTTGACCCCGCGCAGCTCGAACTCGGTGTTGTCGCCCATGGCCCCTCACTTGTCGAAGTAATGAGTTACTTATCACTCGTGGGGGCACCCGAAACATGGCCGGAAGCGGTAATGCGGCAGCAGGGTCGCGGAGGGGGCGACGCCGGGACGGCCCGCCTAGCCGCGCATCCCGAACAGGGACCGGGTCACCCTCGTGCGGCGCACCAGCAGGTCGTAGGCGGCCACGGTCAGGGCGAGGGAGGCCACGACGATCACGGCGTATTTGACCGCCATCGGCGCCTGCCGGCCGACCACGCCGTAGGCGACCCCGACGACGATCGGCTGGTGCAGGATGTACAGCGGCAACGCGGCGAGGGCCAGATAGCCGTACAGCCGCCGGCCCCGGCTCCGCGGCGGGTCCTGCGCCGCTGCCGGCGTCGGCGCCGGCTGTCGGCGGTCGAGGAGTCCCGTGATCGCGACCAGCCAGCACCAGCCCGCCGCGCCGTACAGCGTGCGGACGCCGATGGCGAGCGCGGTCATGTCCGTGAAGGGGTCGCCGCCGGGAATGTCGCTCACGGCCAGGAAGCCCACCATACCGATCAGGAACAGGGCCAGGCCGAGCACGGCGGCCGGCACCGCGTCGCGGCGCACCGCCGCCCGGAGCCGTTCATCGGAGGCGAGCACGAATCCGTACAGGAAGAACAGCAGGTACGCCCATCGGCTCCACCCGGCGTACGCCTCCTCCAGGCCCAGCAGCGCGCTGACGGCCGCGACCGGGACGGCCGGCAGCAGCGCCGCGCCGCGCCACCGTGCCGCGGTGACCAGCCGGTCGCGGATCCGGCGGCCGCGGTCACGGGGGAGCCGGCCGGCCAGCGGCGCCAGCAGGAGCGAGAACGCCAGCAGCAGCACCACGAACCACAGATGCCCGGTCTCGAAATACCTGCCCTGCACGACGAAGGGGAACTCGGCCGGCTCCAGGTGCACGTCGAAGAACCGTGGCAGGAATCGCAGGTAGGACTCGTGGTATCCGGGGTCGGCCCGCAGCCGCAGCCACTGCGGCACCGGGATGATCGTGAGTGTCGCGAACACCAGCGGCACGCCGAGCCTCCGCAGCCGCTCGACGGCGAACCCGGCGGGGCCGCGCCGTCGCAGCGAGTGCCAGGAGCCGAGACCGGCGATGAGGAAGAGCATCGGCATCGCCCACACCACGCCGAGACCGGCGACGACCGTGGTCACCTCGGTGGTCTCGGCGTTCTTCACGTAGAAGTCGTCGCGAGTGTCGAACACCAGCGCCGAATGGAAGAACACCAGCCCGACCACCACCAGGGTGCGGATCGCGTCCAGTTCGGGGCGTCGCCCCGGCCGCGCCGCCTGGGGCTCTTCGATGTGCTCCGTCGTCATCCCGCCTCCGCCGCCTCCGCCCGTCGCCGCGCATGACAGGACCAGTCTCGGCCCGCCCGGCGCCGGGCGCCAGACCGTCCGGCGGTCACGGGGCGGGATCCGCCGGCCGGAGCGCTCGGCCGTGGGACCCGGCCCCACGGACGCGCGCCGGTCTGCCGACCGGTCCATGATCCTCTGCCGGATCGGGGGCCAGGGGGCGCCGGGGCCAGGTGTCGGGGGACGGGTACCGGGGTCAGGGGACAGGTGTGGGGTCAGGTGCCGGTGCGCAGGTCGTCGGTAGCCTCATGGTAGGCGTCGGTGGCGCGGGTGAAGTAGTCGAAGAGCACTTCGAGCTGTTCGGGGGAGTAGCCGCGGAGGATCTCGCTGATCCTGTGCCGGGCGGGGGCCATGACCTCGTCCAGTTCGGCGGGCTTGGCGACCGGTTCGACGATCACTTTCCGTCGGTCGTCGGACGAGGGGGCCCGGTGCACGTATCCGGCCTGTTCCAGCCGGTCGACCAGCCGGGTGGTCGGGCCGGTCGTCAATCCCGTGCGCGTGCCCAGCTCGCCGGGCGTCATCGGTCCGGACAGCTCCAGGATGTTGAGCGCGTACAGGTCGGTGGCGCCCAGCGCGCAGGCCTTGGCGCTGGCGTGGCCGTGCAGCATGACCGCGCTCAGGTAGCGCCGGTAGACCGCGCCGGCGTCCGGTCGCATCGCAGACGTTGACATCGGTTGACCCTCTCCCTAATCTCTTCCTTAGAGAAGATAAATCCTCAATGAAGAAGCTTCATTTAGGAAACTATCATGGAAGGGTTGGGATCATGGACCACATCGCCGGCGTCGAGGCCGACACCGCCGCCATCCGCGCCCTGCTCGAGCGGGCCCGCGACGCCTGGGACCGCGGCGACGGCACCGCCTACGGCGCGGCCTTCGCCCCTGACGCCACCGACGTCACCTTCGTCGGCACCGTCTACCACGGCTCCGCCGAGATCGGCCGCGCCCACCAGGTGCTGTTCGACAGCTTCCTCAAGGACACCCGGCTGGCCATGGAGATCGTCGACATCCGCTTCTACGGCGCCGACACCGCCGTCGTGGTCACCCGTGGCGACACCTACAAGGACAGGCCGAAGAAGCTGGGCAAGGTCCAGACCTACACGATCGTCCGTGGCGCCGACGGCGACTGGCGGATCGCCGCCATCCAGAAGACCAAGCGTCAGGGCCTGATGGAGGCCATCTCCTTCAAGTTCCAGCCCGCCACCAAGCCCTCGGCCCGCCACTGAACCCCATCAGTCCGGTCTCCCCGGCCCGGACCCGCCGCTCGGGTTTCACTCGGGGGCGTCGCCCAGCATCGCCCGGGTCGCTTCGTCGACGATGTCGCGCATGGCGCGCTCGGCGGCCACGGCGTCTCCTGACTGCACCGCCTGCGCGACCTCCGCGTGCCACCGGATCGCCGCCGGCTCGGGGTGGGCCGGCATCAGGTGATGATGCGTCCGGCCGGACAGCACCTCGGCGACCACGTCGGTGAGCGCGCCCAGCATCTCGTTGCCGGAAGCCTCCAGCAGCGTGCGGTGGAAGAGGACGTCGGCCGCCAGGTAGGCCTCCAGATCGCCGGACCTGCCGTGCACGGCCATCTGCATGACGGCGCCGGTCAGCGCGCCGCACTGTTCGGGGGTGGCGTACCGCGCGGCAAGGGCCGCGGCCACCGGCTCGACGCCGCGGCGCAGCTCGCCGAGGGACCTGAGCTGTTCGGCGCGGCCCTCCCCGGCGAGCCGCCAGCGGATGATCCGTGGGTCGAACAGGTTCCACCGCGCCCGCGGGGCCACGATGACGCCGACACGACGGCGGCTGCTCACCAACCCCATCGATTCGAGAACGCGGATCGTCTCGCGGATCACCGACCGGGACACCCCGAAGCGGAGCTCCAGCTCCTCGATCGTCAGCACCTGGCCGGCGCTGAGGCCGTCTGAGGCGATCAGCATGCCGAGGTTGTCGAGGACGCTCTGGTGCAGCCCCCAACTGGTCTGGTCATTGACGCCCACGGCGACCAATCTTCGCACGACTCTCCATCCACACCTCCATCGAGCGTTAAAGATATGATTTATTGCCGTTAAGACTTGATTACATATGACTAAATATGTCACGCTGTCGCAAAGCTCGACACGAGAGGCTTTCCCATGGATCCCGCTCAAAACCCGGCGGATTCACTTTCCGCTCCGCTGCTCGTCGTCATGGGCGTGACCGGTTCGGGCAAGACCACTGTGGGCGCCGCCCTCGCCCAGCGGCTGCGGGTGCCCTTCGCGGACGCCGACGACTTCCACAGCGAGGCCAACGTCGCCAAGATGTCGGCCGGCGTCCCGCTCGACGACGACGACCGGCTGCCGTGGCTGCGGGCGATCGGCTCCTGGCTCGCCGGGCACGCCGCCGGCGGTGGCGTGGTGAGCTGCTCGGCGCTCAGGCGCGGCTACCGCGACGTCCTGCGGCACTCGGCGCCGACGGTGGGCTTCGTCCATCTCGCCGGCGACATCGAGGTCGTACGCAGGCGGGTGTCCGGCCGGCCGGGGCACTTCATGCCGGCCTCGCTGGTCGCCTCGCAGTTCGAGACCCTGGAGCCGCTGGAGCCGGACGAGCACGGGATCGTCCTCGACCTCGACAGGCCCGTCGACGAGCTCGTGGAGGCATATCTCGCCGCGGCCCCGTCCTCCCGGGAGCGGTCGCACACGGCGGCGCCGTCCTCCGGGAGGCGGCCGCGCGCCGTGGACCCCACCGGCCCGCAACCGGACGCCGAAACCCCGGAAAGCCGAGGAGAGTGAAATGAGCACCGCCCTGATCGCCCTCGCCGCCCCCGCCACGGCCTCCCCCGGCCGGCTGCTCCCCGCGGCGCTCGTCGGCATCGCGCTGATCGTCTTGCTGATCACCTATTTCCGGGTGCATCCCTTCCTGAGCCTGACCCTCGGGTCGCTGGCCGTGGGGGCCATCGCGGGGCTGTCGATGGCCGACACCATCACCAGCTTCACCACCGGGTTCGGCAGCACGGCGGCCGGTGTCGGCACGCTCATCGCGCTCGGTGCGATGTTCGGCAAACTGCTCGCCGACTCCGGCGGGGCCGACGAGATCGTCGACACGATCGTCGGCCGGTCGAGCCCCAGATCCCTGCCCTGGGCGATGGCCGCGGTGGGCGCGCTGATCGGCCTGCCGATGTTCTTCGAGATCGGCCTCGTCCTGCTGATGCCGGTCATCTTCCTCGTCGCGCGCCGCTCCGGACTGTCCCTGATCCGGGTGGGGATCCCCGCGCTGGCCGGTCTGTCGGTGATGCACGGGCTCGTGCCTCCCCACCCGGGGCCGCTGGTCGCCATCGACGCGCTCAAGGCCGACCTGGGCATCACCCTGGCCCTCGGCGTGCTGGTCGCCATCCCGACGGTGGCGGTCGCCGGGCCGCTGTTCTCCAAGTACGCCGCCCGCTGGGTGGACGTCCCGGCGCCGGACCTCTACACCACCAAGCCCGAGGCGGAGGACGCCCGGCGGCCGTCGTTCCCCGCCACCCTGGCCACCGTGCTGCTGCCGGTCGTGCTGATGATGGGCAAGGCCCTGGCCGCCATCTTCGCCCCCAAGGACAACGCCGCACGCATGGTGCTCGACTTCCTCGGCACCCCGCTGGTGGCCCTGCTGATCGCCGTCATCGTCGCGATGTTCACCCTGGGCGGCGGCGCCGCCATGGACAAGAAGTCGATCGCGAAGTCCCTGGAGCAGTCGCTGCCGCCGATCGCGGGCATCCTGCTGATCGTGGCCGCCGGCGGCGGTTTCAAGCAGACACTGATCGACACCGGTATCGGCGGGCTCATCGCCGGGTGGGTGGAGAGCAGCGGGCTGTCGGTGCTGCTGCTGGCGTGGCTGGTGGCCGTGCTCATCCGGCTCGCCACGGGGTCGGCGACCGTCGCGACCGTCACGGCCTCCGGGATCCTGGCGCCGCTGGTGGCCGACCTCGGCACCGGGGAGACCTCGCTGCTCGTGCTGGCCATCGGGGCGGGCTCGCTGTTCTTCTCCCACGTCAACGACGCGGGTTTCTGGCTGGTCAAGGAGTACTTCGGTCTCACCGTGGGTCAGAACATCAAGACCTGGTCGGTGATGGAGACCGTCATCTCGGTGACCGGCCTGGTGCTGGTCCTGCTGCTGAACCTGGTCGTCTAGGTCGGGTCCGGAAGCGGCGTCCTTTCAGGGCTGTGACCGTCAGGGCTGTGACCG
>NZ_JBSFPS010000327.1:0-10008 GCF_053588315.1 Streptosporangium sp. NPDC003464
GGGCTTCTGGTACGGCATGGGCACGGTCGCCCAGACGGTGCGCACCGGCAGGTCGGCCTTCATCGAGCGGCACGGCCCCCTCTACGGATACCTCACCCCCGGCCCCGCCCCCGGACCCGGGCGGTCGGATCCGGATCCGAGGCGGGCGGATCCGGCGGAGGGCCTGGCGGTGGAGGACGAGGCCGGGATCGGCGAGATCCGGCGGATGACCGAGCCGGCGAGATGCGGGGCATGGGCTCAGGAGATGCGGGTCACCTTCTCGGCTGTTCTGCGGAACTTCGTGCCGTTCCACGCGTAGGTCTGGCTGACGATCAGATCCGGGCAGCAGTTGGGGGCCTGACGGCTGACCGCCCTGCCGCGCAGGTGCACCCGCCCGTCGCCGATCGTGGCCGTCAGGGACTTGAAGTAGCGGTTCCCGCCGAGCCTCCCGAGCAGGTGGGGGGCCGAGCGGCCGGAGGCCCCGTCGTAGACGAAGGCGGTCAGGGGATTGCTCGACGTCGGGCTCGGGCACGACGACACGACGACGGTCTCGCGCCGCCGGTCACGGGTGAGGTCGCCGACGGCAGCGACGCGGGCGCGCACGACGTACCAGGGGGCATCCGGCCCCGGCTCAGGACAGTTCAGCGCCGGCTCCACCACGGCCGCCCAGTCGACCCGGTCGAGCCGGCCGGCGGCCTGGCCGGTCTTCCCCGCGGTGGCGGTGGCCTGCGCCGGCGCGCTCTCCCCGGTGGCCGCGTCGGCGACGCCTGCGCCCGGGATCGTCGCCAGTGAGGCGGCGAGGGCGGCGGTGCTCACCCAGGCTCGGAGTCGGCGGGCCCTCAAGCTGCTCATGCGTCCAGTGCGTGAGTTCATGACTACTTCGACGCGCGGAACCTCGGAGATGTTGCGCACTGTCAGGTAAATACGACCGCTCCGGACGGCGTGCCGGCCGCGCCGTGTCATCACGTAGATCACGACCGCTCACCCGCGCGGGTGACGCCAGGCCTGTCGCGGCCCATCAGAATCGAGGGCCATGAACACCAAGAAGATCACTTGGTCTGCGGTGGTGCTCGCGCTGACCGCGGCCCTGACCGTCCTGGTCGGCCCATTGGGCTTGGCCGGTCCCGCGCAGGCGGCCCCGACCGCGTGCCCCTCACCAGCCCCGACACCCGTCCCCTCACCCACCCCGAGCGCGTGCCCAACCCCCACCCCTCAACCCACCGCGACCCCCACCGCGTGCCCTTCACCCGTTCCGACCCCCTCACCCACCCCGAGCGCGTGCCCGACCCCCACCCCTCGACCCACCGCGACCCCCACCCCCCAACCCACCGCGACCCCCGCGCCGGAGACGACCTTCGATCCCAGGCCGACCTCGGACCCGCAATCCCTCACCGCCCCGCGCTCCGCGGCCGCGCCTGCCGGCCCGATCGCGGAGCAGACCTCCGCCGAGGACAAGGAGTCCCGGCGGTACGGGTGAGATTTCCGACGGATACGCGGGTCGGAGCCCTCGAAGGGCCTTCGAACACCACCCGGACGGCGGGTCGCTGACCCGCGTATCCGCTGTTTCCCGCGGCGTTACCAGCGAGACCTCTCAGGCGACGGTCTTCCACTCCTGGCTGGGGATGTACGGCCACAGGCAGTCCCGGATGAGGCATTGCTCCCGTTGGCGGTGCCGGCCCCGGCGACGTCGAGGGGGCGGTCGAGCCGGACGGGCCTCAGTGCTCCCCCAGCCCGAGTCCGGACAGCGGCTCGCGCTGTTCCACCACCCGGAAGCGGGGCATCGACTCGGGGTATTTCTCCCGGACGAACTTCACCATGTGCTCGCGGATGTCGCACTTGAGGTCCCAGGCACTGGGCGAGTCGGCGGCGCTCATCAGGGCGCGCAGCTCCAGCAGCCCGCCGGGGAGGGTGTCGACGACCTGGAGGACCCAGTCCTTCTGGTCCCAGAGCGGGTGCTCGCGCAGGGCGCGGTAGAGCTCGGCGCGCAGCTCCTCCACCGGGACCGACCAGTCCAGGCGGAGGATCACCGCGCCGATCACCCGGCTGCCGTGCCGGGTCCAGTTCTCGAACGGATTGGTCGTGAAGTAGGAGACCGGCAGCACCAGCCTGCGCTCGTCCCACAGGCGCAGCACCACGTAGGTGAGGGTGAGCTCCTCGATCCGGCCCCACTCGTCCTCGACCACGACGACGTCGTCCAGCCGGAGCGCGTCGCTGAAGGCCAGTTGCAGCCCGGCGAGCAGGTTGCCCAGGGTGGACTGGGCCGCGACGCCGACGACCACACCGGCGATGCCGGCCGAGGCCAGCAGCCCGGCGCCGAGCGCGCGCACCTGCGGGAAGGTGAAGAGCATCGCGCCCATCGCCAGCACGACGACCACCGCCGTGGCCACCCGGCGGACCAGGGTGATCTGGGTGCGGATCCGGCGGGCCCGCCGGTTGCGCTCGCCCTGGACGACGACCAGGCGCTCCAGGACCACGTCGGTGACCGCGTAGGCGGCCTGGATGACCAGCCAGGTGACGCACCCGATCATGGCCAGGCTGAGCATCTGGTCGATCACTCCGCCGACCTGCCCCTCGGCCATGCTCGGCCGGTAGAGCGTGTTGGCGGTCACCACGACCGCCGTGGCGAACCCGGGCCAGGTGCAGCGGCGCACGAGCGGAGCGGCGAGAACCCACTTCTCCCCGATCAACCTCCATCTCAGTGCCCGCCGCACCATCTCCACACACGCGGCGGCGGCCAGCATGGAACCGAGCAGGATGATCCATCTGGACACTGACGGCGTCCCCCTTTGTCGTCCGTTACCAGACGGCGTGCCCGGGGATCCATCGTGTAATCAGAACGCCTCGTCGAAAGTCACATTCCCCTCAACGGCTACCTGATAGGCAGAGACACGCCGTTCGAAGAAGTTGGCCAACTCCTGCACGTCCTGCAACTCCATGAACGCGAACGGGTTGGCGGTGCCGTACCGGACGGGGAGCCGGAGCCGGACCAGGCGCTGGTCGGCCACGTACTCCAGGTACTGCCGCATCTGGCCCACGCTCATCCCGGACAGGCCGTCACCGCACAGATCGGCCGCGAAGGCGAGCTCGGCCTCCACCGCCTCCTCGATCATCTGGGTGACCTGCGCGCCGAGCTTGTCGTCGAACAGCTCCGGCTCCTCGGCCCGCACGGTGTCCACCACGCTGAAGGCGAACTCCATGTGCATGGACTCGTCGCGGAAGACCCAGTTCGTCCCGGTGGCCAGGCCGCCCAGCAGGCCCCTGGAGCGGAACCAGTAGACGTAGGCGAAGGCGCCGTAGAAGAACAGCCCCTCGATGCACGCGGCGAAGCAGATCAGGTTGAGCAGGAACGCCCGCCGGTCGTCCTGCGACTCCAGCCTGTCGAGCCCGCCGAGCGAGTCGATCCACCGGAAGCAGAACTCGGCCTTGTCCCGGATCGAGGGGATGTGCTCGACCGCGGCGAAGGCCTTGACCCGCTCGTCGTGGTCGGGCAGGTAGGTGTCCAGCAGGGTCAGGTAGAACTGGACGTGCACCGCCTCCTCGAAGAGCTGCCTGCTGAGATACAGGCGCGCCTCGGGCGCGTTGACGTGCTGGTAGAGGTTGAGCACCAGGTTGTTGGCCACGATCGAGTCACCGGTCGCGAAGAACGCGACGAGGCGGTTGATCAGGTGGCGCTCCTCCGGCGTCATCTTCGCCAGGTCCGCCAGGTCGGAGTTGAGGTCCACCTCCTCGACGGTCCAGGTGTTGCGGATCGCGGCCCGGTAGCGCTCGTAGAACTCCGGGTAGCGCATGGGCCTCAGGGTGAGGTCCATGCCAGGGTCGAGCAGCATCAGGGAGTGCCTTTCGGGGAGGTGGCTACTGGCAGGCGTCGCAGTACTCGGGGTTCTCCAGCGAGCACGCGACGGCCTCCGGGTCGGGCGCGGCCTGGGCCACGGTGGTCTGCGCGATCCGGGTCGCCGGCCGGGAGCGCAGGTAGTAGGTGGTCTTGAGGCCGGACTTCCACGCGTAGGCGTACATCGAGGAGAGCTTGCCGATGGTCGGCGTGGCCATGAACAGGTTCAGCGACTGTGACTGGTCGATGTACGGCGTGCGCGCCGCGGCCAGGTCGATCAGCGCCTTCTGCGGCAGCTCCCAGGCGGTCCGGTAGAGCGCCTTGAGGTCGTCGGGCATGCCGGGGACGTCCTGGACGGAGCCGTCGGCCCGCTTGATCGCGTCCCGGATCTGCGGGGTCCACCGGCCCCGGGCCTGCAGGTCACGGACCAGATAGCGGTTGACCTGGAGGAACTCTCCCGACAGGGTCTCGCGCTTGAAGACGTTGGAGACCTGGGGCTCGATGCACTCGTAGCAGCCCGCGATGGAGGCGATGGTGGCCGTGGGCGCGATCGCGATCATCAACGAGTTGCGGAGGCCGGTCTCGGCGATCCGCTCCCTGAGGCGCGTCCACTCCGGCGAGCCGCCGGCCCCGTAGTGGTCGGGGTGGAGCACGCCGCCGGCGGCCCTGGTCTCGTCGTAGGAGGGGTGGCGCCCCCGCTCGACGGCCAGGTCCGCGGAGGTGCCGTAGGCGGCCAGCGCGATCTCTTCGGAGATGCGGGTGGACAGCTCCAGCGCCTGCGGGGAGTCGAACGGCAGCCGCAGCGTGAAGAACACATCCGCCAGGCCCATCACGCCCAGGCCGATCGGCCGCCACTTCCGGTTGGCCGCCTCGGCCTCCGGGGTCGGGTAGAAGCCCAGGTCGATGGTCCGGTCCAGGAACCGCACGGCGGTGCGGACGGTCCGGCGCAGCCGCGGCCAGTCGACGTCCTGACCGGCCAGGTGGGCGGCGAGGTTGATCGAGCCCAGGTTGCAGACGGCCGTCTCGGCGTCGTTGGTGACCTCCAGGATCTCGGTGCAGAGGTTCGACAGGTGGATGACGTTCTCCGGGCGGGCCGTCTGGTTGGAGGTCCGGTTGGCGGCGTCCTTGAAGGTCATCCAGCCGTTGCCGGTCTGGGCCAGGGTGCGCATCATCCGGCCGTACAGGGACCGGGCCGGGATCTGCTTGACGGAGCGGCCCTCGGCCTCGGCGGCCCGGTAGGCCTCGTCGAAGGCGGCGCCGTACAGGTCGGTGAGGTGCGGGACCTCCTTGGGGTCGAACAGCGACCACATGCCGTCGGCCTCGACCCGGCGCATGAACTCGTCGGGGATCCAGTTGGCCAGGTTCAGGTTGTGCGTGCGGCGGGCCTCCTCGCCGGTGTTGTCACGCAGTTCGAGGAACTCCTCGATGTCGGCGTGCCAGGTCTCCAGGTAGACGCAGGCCGCGCCCTTGCGGCGGCCGCCCTGGTTGACCGCGGCGACGCTGGAGTCCAGCGTGCGCAGCCACGGCACGATGCCGTTGGAGTGGCCGTTGGTGCCCCGGATCAGCGAACCCCGCGAGCGGACCCGGGTCCAGGAGATGCCGATCCCGCCGGCGTACTTCGACAGCCGCGCGACCTGCCCGTAGCGCTCGTAGATCGCCTCCAGCTCGTCACGGGGCGAGTCGAGCAGGAAGCAGGACGACAGCTGGGGCCTGCGCGAGCCGGAGTTGAACAGGGTGGGCGAGCTCGGCAGGTAGGACAGGGTGGACATGAGCGCGTAGAGCTCGCCGGCCTCCTCCACCGTCTCCGACAGGCCACAGGCCACCCGGAGGAAGAAGTGCTGCGGGCGCTCCAGGACCTTGCGGGTCTGCGGGTGGCGCAGCAGGTAGCGGTCGTAGACCGTGCGCAGCCCGAAGTACTCGAACCGGCCGTCGGCCGCCCCGTCCACCAGCGCGTCCAGCGCCGCGGCGTTGGCGGCCACGAAGGCGGCCAGCCCGTCCTGGATCAGCCCGGCCGCGTGGGTCGCGGCGACGGACTCGGAGAAGGTCCGGACGCCGTGCCCGGCGGCCTCCTCGGCGATCAGCTCCGCCAGCAGCCCGGCGGCGATCTTGGAGTTCTCCGGGTCGGCGATCACCCGGGCGGCGGCCTCCTCGATGGCCAGCCGGCGGTCGACCGGGCCGTTGCCGGTCTCCTTGGCGACGTCGACCAAGGTCTGTGTCACGTGCTACCCCTCGCGCGCTCGAATTCCCCGTACGGCTCTCGCCGGAAGGGCGCACGCGTCAGAGAACGGCCCCGGGCACGCCGGACCGCCTCATCACGCGGGCCCTCCCTCGAGGCCCTGAACGATCTCCGTGGTCGGGTCCGCCTCACCCGGCACGCTCCGGGCCGCTCCACGCGTCCCTCGGTGCCCGGCTCGGCTCCCTCTCCACACGTCGCCGGCAGGTCTTCGGACTCACGGGCGTCTGGCGCATGCCTACCGGCCGTCGCTTCCCAGGCAGGTGCGCCCAGTGCTCCATGACGGCTTTCGTTCCCGTTCACCGCTGCGGGGCAGTCCCGGAATCTCACCGGGTTCCCTCTTGCCTCACCCCCAGAGGGGCGAACCAGCAACGAGCAGGATCCTACATGTAGTGCTGCCGGACGCAACTACCCCAACAGCTTGTGCCGATGGTGCTCAGCAGTCCGAGCTCGTCGAGCACCTCCCGGGTCCGGCGCGTCTCCGTGACGAGCCACTGGCGGAAGTCGTCCCCGCTCAGATAGACCCGGTTCCAGCCGTTGGCCGCACAGATCGCCCGCCAGCGGGACGAGGCGTCGACGCGGTCGCACAGGGCGACGGCCACGTCCCTGTCGTCGGAACTCATGCCGCGGGGGCCGAGCACGCCGCACCAGTCGGTGTACTCCAGCCGGACGTCCAGCTCCATCAGCGTCGGGGCGTCGATCCCGTCGATCCGCTCGGCGGAGGAGACCACCAGCGGCCGCAGCCGGCCCTCGGCGATCTCGGGCACGAAGGAGCGGGCGGAGCCCAGCAGCGCGGCCACCCTGCCGTCGTGGAGGGCGTGCACACCCTCGGCCCCGCTGGAGTAGCCGGCGTAGTCCAGCAGCCGGGTGTCCACCCCCAGGCACTTGCCGATCATGCCGTAGAGCACGTGGTCGGAGCCGCCCTCCATCCGGCCGCCCACCGTCAGCCCGGCCGGGTCGCGGCGGAGCACCGCGGCGAGGTTCTCGAAGGTGCGCAGGCGGGAGTTCTCCGGGACGACCAGGGCCGCCCAGTCGCCGACCAGGCGGGCCAGGGGGGTGGTGGACTCCACCACGGAGGCGGTGTTGGCGATCTCCGCGCCGGCCACCATCGGCATCCCGGTGAGCAGCAGCCTGCCCGCGTACGTGAACGGGTCGTGGGCGGCGGCGAACGCCCCCAGCGCGGCGGCGCCCAGGCTGCCCGGGTAGTTGCCCACCTCGACCTTCCGCGCCAGCCCGTCGCCGGTCAGCACCGCGGCCAGCGCGCGGGCGGCCCGGTCCCAGCCCTGCCCGCGGGCGGCGGGCGCGATGACGGTCAGCCGTCCCGCCAGCGGCACGCGGGGGTCCGCCGCCCCGCCGCAGCCACCGCAGCCGCCGGCGACCATGACCCCCAGGGCGAGCGCGAAGAACCGCCTACGGTACATAAGCGCCCCTTCCCCCAGACCCCCCAATACTTCAGGTTACAGACACGTCACTTTGTGTCACACATTGGGGGGTCTTACTGCCATCAGGCAGCTCAGGGGGGCTCTACTCCACTGTGACGCTCTTGGCCAGGTTGCGAGGCTTGTCCACATCCCGCTCCAGCGCCACGGCCGCGTGGTAGGCCAGGAGCTGGAGCGGGATCGACAGCAGGATCGGGTCCAGCTCCGTCTCGTTCCTGGGCACCACGACGCAGTCGTCGGCCAGCTTGGGGTCGGCCGTACGGTGACCGACCATGAGCACCCGGCCGCCGCGCGCGCGGATCTCGCCGAGCGTGGTGAGGTTCTTGTCCAGCAGCTCGTCGTCGGGGACGATCGCCACGGTCGGCATCTCCGGGCCGATCAGGGCCAGCGGCCCGTGCTTGAGCTCGCTGGCCGGGTAGGCCTCGGCGTGCACGTAGGAGATCTCCTTGAGCTTCTGCGCGCCCTCGCGGGCCACCGGGTAGCCCCGGACCCGGCCGACGAACATCATGCTCGGCGAGTCGGCGTACTTGCGCGCCAGCTCCTTGATCTGCGGCTCCAGCGCGAGGATCTCCTTGATCTGGCCGGGCAGCCGGCGCAGGCCCTCGCAGATGCGGCGGCCGTCGGCCGGGGACAGGTCGCGCACCCGGCCCAGGTGAAGCGCCAGCAGCGCGAAGGCCACCGCGGTCGAGGTGAACGCCTTGGTGCTGGCCACCGAGACCTCGGGACCGGCGTGCAGGTAGACGCCGCCGTCGCACTCGCGGGCGATGGCGCTGCCGACGGTGTTGACGATGCCGAGCACCCGGCCGCCCTTGCGCTTGAGCTCCTGGACGGCGGCGAGGGTGTCGTAGGTCTCCCCCGACTGGCTGATCGCCACGTACAGGGTGTCGGGCTCCACGACCGGGCTGCGGTAGCGGAACTCGCTGGCCGGCTCGGCGTCGGCCGGGATCCGGGCCAGCTCCTCGATGAGCTGGGCGCCGATCTGGCCCGAGTAGTAGGCGGAGCCACAGCCGATGATCTTCACCCGGCGGAACGACCGGGTCTCGCGCGCGTCCATGTTGAGGCCGCCCAGGTGGGCGATGTGGAAGCGGTCGTCCAGCCGTCCGCGCAGCGTCCGGGCCACGGTGTCGGGCTGCTCGGAGATCTCCTTGAGCAGGTAGTGCTCGTAGCCGCCGGTGTCGTAGTGCCCGGCCTCCCAGTCGACGGTCAGCGGCTCCTTGGCCGTCTCGCGCGCGTCGCTGGCGAAGGTGTGGAAGCCGTCGGCCTTCAGCACCGCCAGCTCCCCGTCCTCCAGGTGGACCACCTGGCGGGTGTAGCGGACCAGCGCGGCCACGTCGGAGGCGGCGAACATCTCCTTCTCGCCGATGCCCAGCACGATCGGGCTGCCGTTGCGGGCCACCACCACCTCGCCGGGCCGCTGGGCGTCGATCACCGCGATGCCGTAGGTGCCGACGATCCGCTTGAGCGCCAGCCGGACCGCCTCCTCCAGCGAGTCGGTCTCCCCGACGGTCCGGGCGATCAGGTGCGCCAGCACCTCGGTGTCGGTCTCGGACAGGAAGACCACACCGTCGGCCTCCAGCTTGGCGCGCAGCTCGTCGGCGTTCTCGATGATGCCGTTGTGCACCACCGCGATGCGCTCGTCGGTGGACAGGTGGGGGTGGGCGTTGACGTCGCTGGGCGCGCCGTGGGTGGCCCAGCGGGTGTGCCCGATGCCCAGGGTGCCCTTGAACCGCGCCGGCACGGCCGCCGCCAGGTCGGCCACCCGGCCCTTGACCTTGCGCATCTTCAGGCCCTTGTTGGAGACCACCACGCCGGCCGAGTCGTAGCCCCGGTACTCAAGGCGCTGCAGGCCCTCCAGCAGGATCGGCGCCGCGTCCTTTGGTCCCACATAAGCCACGATTCCGCACATTTGACCGATCCTTACCCGTAGACGATCCGGCGCAGCTGGCGCAGGGAGAGTTCAGGTGCCGCGACACGGCGAGAGGTGATCTCGGCGGCGATCCGGGGGAAGATCTCGTCGTTGACCAGCCCCTTGGCCTTGAGTTCGCCGTGGCGCCGCCGGACGAAGTCCTCGACGGGCTCGGAGAAGTAGGCCAGCACGTCCGCCACCACCCGCGCCGCCTCCCCGGGACCGAGCGCGCTCGTCCGGGTCAGGTGGGTAATCAGATCCTCATGCGGATGCCATGCCGTGGACACAGAGCAGGACCATACGCAGCATCGACGTCCTTCACCAAGTTTTCTGCCCGATTTCGGGCAAGGATCGTCCCGGACGATCTAAAGCCATCCCGATTGCGAGACAGTCGGTAACCTCGAATAACTCTTCGTAGTCATGCGGTCGGGAGGAATCACTATGCGCCGTCTGCCGGGGATCACCGTCGTCGCCACCCTCACCGCGCTGGCCCCAGCCGCCGTGACGCCGCCGCCCGCCGTACCGGCTCCGCCCGCCGTACAGACCCCGCCCCTCGTGCCGGCCTCGCCCCTCGTGCCGGCTCCAGCCGCCGTGACGCCGGCGCCCGCCGCCGGGGAGCCGG
>NZ_JBSFPS010000328.1:0-10003 GCF_053588315.1 Streptosporangium sp. NPDC003464
CGTTGGCCTGGCCGCCGCCCTCGCACATCGTCTGCACACCGACGTCGGGCAGCCGGGTCCCGGCCTTCCCGCCGGCGGGCCAGGGCCTCAGGGGAGACTCGCGTGTCGACGCGAATGCCGTTGACGACCAGGTGAAGGCCGTAGTCGAAGTGGTCCTGACCCTGCGGTGCGGGGATGTGGGCGAGCGCGGCATGCAGGTTGGGGTGGTGCTGCGGGTCGACGGCGTCGGCGAGCCGGCCGACGGCCTCGTCTCCGCCGGCCGGGAGCGCGACGGCGAGTTGTTCCTCGATCGTGTGGCCGACGACGTAGTAGGTGAGGGTATCGGCGGCCCACGCGGCGTCGCGGCTGGACAGGCCCCCTTCACCCAGGGCGGCGATCATGGCCTCGCCGTAGGCCAGCGCGTTGGGCAACGGGAAGAAGACCGCCGAGAACAACCGCGCCCCGTCCCGGCGGGACATCAGCGCGCCGCGCAGCCGGTGCGCCAACTCGGTAAGCCGCTCGTGCCAGGAGTGCGCCGGGTCGAGCCCGGCCGTGACGTCGATGAGCAAGGTGTCGGCCATGGCCTCCAGCAACGCCTGCTTGCTGCGGAAGTGCCAGTATGTGGCACCGTTCTGCACGCCGAGTGCGGTGGTCAGACGCCGCATGGTCAGCTGGTCCAGCCCGACCTTGTCGAGCAGATCCAGCGCGGCGTCGAGCACCTGGTCCCGGCTGAGCCGCATGCCAGCTCCTTCACGTAGGCGGTTTGACGGCCGCCTTCAGTATTCCGCACACTTCAACAGCGTTGAACTTCAACGCTGTTGAAGTTGAGGGTCGTCGCTGCTGAACGTTGTGAGGATGAGGAGAAGCGCATGATGCGCAAGATCGGTTTTCCCGTCGGTCGTCCCACCGAGGTGGTCGAGGCGCCGGTGCCCGCTCCGGGGCCGGGGCAGTTGCTGGTGCGCACGGAAGCGGTCGGCGTCGGGGTCGGTCTGGTCCGGATGCTGGCGGCGGGCGGCCTTGCCGGACCGGGCGGTGAGATGGTCGGTACCGTCGTGGCGGCCGGTCCTGAGGTGCGGGGCTTCGAGGTCGGCGACCGGGTGGGCGGGGTGGTCTTCGAAGACGTCTACGCCGACTTCGTGCTCGCCGATCCCCGGCTGGTCGGCCGCGTGCCCGCCGAGGTGGACGCCGCGGCGGCACTGGCTCTGGTACGTGGCGGTCTGATCGCGCTCAGCGTGGTGCGGGCGGGCCGCTTGGCGCAGGGCGAGTCCGTACTGGTCACCGCGGCGGCCAGCGGCTGCGGGCACCTCGCCGTACAGCTCGCCAAGACTTTTGGAGCGAGCCGGGTGGTGGCCGCCGTCGGATCGGCGGACAAGGCCGCTTTCGTCCGCGAGTGCGGAGCCGACGACGTGGTGACTTATGCCGAGCCGGCATGGGGCGATCCTTTCGACCTGGTCCTCGACGGGGTCGGAGGCGACCTGGTGCAGCGCGGGGTGGACACCCTGACCCCGCGTGGCAGGCTGGTCGCCTTCAGCGCGGGCGGCGGTGCCGTCGACGCCGGCAGCCTGCTCGGCGGCCTGAAGTCGGTTATCGGATTCTCCATCGGCCTGGACAGCCGGACCCGGCCCGAGCTGATCGACGCGCGCCGCGCCGAGCTGTGGGACCTGCTCGCTGCCAGGCGCCTGGATCCCCGGTACGTCGACCTACCGCTCGAAGAGATCGCCAAGGCCATCGAGCTAGTGGCTGCCCGCAGCAACCTCGGCCGGGTCGTCCTGCGCACCCAGTGACGCTCAGCGGCCCGCTCAGGGGGTCAGGCGTCACGGTTCGGGACCGTCACCAAAGTTCCACGATCAACAGGGCAACCTCCCGGACGAGCGCATGCCTCCGTCGGCGATCACGTGCACTTGGCCCTCCACTCGGGTCCGTGTCACCAGCCACAAAATAGCGTTGAGCTACACATCGGATTTAGTACGTAGTGGTCACAACTATGCGATACCGCTGGGTAGTCGCCTGATCGCAGGTCATGTTTCTTCCGGTCGTTACGTGCAGATCGGGAGAAAGGCCCGGCTATGCGGCGGGAGTGGGAGTTAGAGGACCTCATCGAATGCTGGACGTTGGATGAGGACGAGCTCGGCCTGGTGGCGAACAAGATGGGGGTGACTCGGCCGGGGTTCGCGCTGATGCTGAAGTTCTTCGAGCTGGAGGCGCGGTTCCCTCGGCGTGAGGATGTGTCGAGGGCCGCGGTGGAGTTCATGGCCGGCCAGGTGAAGGTCGATGCTGGCCTGTTCGCTCAGTACGCCTGGTCGGGGCGGACGATCGAGTACCACCGGGCGTAGATCCGGAAGTTCCACCAGTTTCGTGAGCCGACGGTCGGTGACGAGGACAAGCTGATCGTGTGGCTGGCCGACAGGATCTGCCCGCTGGAGATGTCCCGTGATCGGCTGCGGGCGGCGTTGCTGGCCCGCTGCCGGCAGGAGAAGATCGAGCCGCCCAGGCCGGGCAGGGTCGAGCGGCTGCTGGGCACGCCCATAACGTTGGCGAGCGTCATGCCGGTGAACATCAGCGCGATGGCCGCCGCCTTGCGATGGGCGGGCACGAGACCGGCTGCGACGATGGAGCCGATGCCGAAGAACGCACCATGGGTGAAGGAGGCCACCGCGCGACCCGCCATCAGCGCGGCGTGGCTGGGGGCGAGCGCGCACAGCACGTTGCCCGCCAGGAAGATGACCATGAGCAGCACCAGCATGGCCTTGCGCGGCAACCGCGTCCCGATCACGGTCAGCAGCGGGGCGCCGACTACGACGCCCAGCGCGTAGCCGGTGACCAGGATCCCCGCGATGGGCACGGAGACACCCAGGTCTGCGGCAACCTCGGGCAAGACGCCGGCGATCACGAACTCGGTGGTGCCGATGGCGAAGGCCCCGATAGCCAGCGCCCAGGCGATGGCCACCGCGCTCTTGTGCGATCACAGCGGATGCTGACGGGCCCGAAGTCGTGCTCGCCACCGAGTACGACGCCCTGCCCGGCATCGGCCACGGCTCGCCGCTGCCGCACAGGGCACGGTGCTCGCCCGGCAGCGCCTGGGTGTACCGCGAGTGCATGCGCGCGCTGGGCACGGGCCTGTGTCACCACTGTCTGGGCACACCCTCGCGGGTGTGCCCAGCAGCACTTTCATCAACTATTGGGGGCGTTCACCAGCCTGCGCAGGGTCATCGGCTCGGCCAGGACCAGCCCCAGAACCTGCCTGGCGTGGCGGAAATGCGGAGAGGTGTAGTGCTCCTGGAGGGCTCGAGAGCTGGCCCATTCCTCGACCACTGCCATGCTGGTGGGGCGGTTGGGGTCGGTGTAGATGCGGTAGGCCAGGCAGCCGGGTTCGTCCAGGGACGGTTCGATCATCGCCTCCAGGGCGGTGCGGAGCCGGTCTTCCTGTCCGGGCGCGGCCAGGCACTCGGTGAGGACGATGAGGGACATCTCCATCGGGCTCCTTGCGTGATGGCAGGCGGTTACGGCCGGGCGGGGCCGGTACCGGCGCCTGAGGCGATGATCGCGGCGGCGACTTCCTCAAGGTCTGCCGGGGTCAGTTGCGCGGCGCCCGCTCCGATCCATCCGTCGACCTGCTCCGGCTTACGGGCGCCGACGATGGCGCCGGTAACGCCGGGCCAGGCCAGTGCCCAGGCGGCGGCAACCTCGGCCACGGTGCGGCCATGACGTTCGGCGATGGGGCGCAGTGCGTCGGCGAGCTGGAGGTTGGCGGTCAGACCGGTGGTGAAGTCGTGGTGGGCCGCGCGCCAGTCGTCGGCGGGCAGGTTCGCCACCCGTTCGGCGGAGAAGGAGCCGGTGAGAAGCCCCGACTGGAGCGGCGAGTAGACGATCACACCGGCGCCGTGGGCGCGGGCCCAGGCGATCTCGGCCGCGGCGGAGCGGTTGATCGCGGAGAACGGCGGCTGGATGACATCGACGTGGGCGATCTGTTCGGCGGCCTCGAGCAGGTCGGGCGTGTGATTGGACAGCCCGATCGCCCGGACCTTGCCTTCGGCCTTCAAATCGGCCATGACCTGCCAGTACTCCTCCAGCGGCGTGGCATTGGGCGACACCGCTCCAAACCCGCCACCGGCGTACTCCAGCGACTCGCCGGTGTCGGGATAGTGCACCTGGTACAGGTCGATACGCTCGACGCCCAGCCGCCGCAGCGAGTCTTCAAGCTCGCGGCGGACGCTGGCCGGCTTCATGATCCGCCGGGGCGCGGCAGACGGATTGTCCGGGTCCCAGACCAAGCCGACCTTGGTGAAGATGTACGGCCGGTCGGCCTCGGGCAGGTCGGCGATCGCCTTGCCGACCAGCTCTTCGGAGTGGCCGAGTCCGTAGACGGCGGCGGTGTCGATCCAGTTGACGCCGGAGGCGACGGCGTGGCGGATCGCGGTGATCGACTCGGCGTCATCGGTGGCACCCCAGCCGAAACGCCAGCCGGACCCGGACACCGCCCAGGAGCCGAAACCCAGACAGGTGATGTCCATGCCGGTCGTGCCGAGAGGCCGGGTCGGCACGTCAGTGGTGCTCATGTCGCAGTGCTCCCTGTGAGATCGGGTGGCCAGGCACCCTCTGGGGGTGTCTGGCACCGGAACCGTTCCGGTGCACACCACTGTGGTCTCCCGGCAGCGGCCGACCCAGTGCCCGCCAGTGCCTAGGCATGGCATGACCAGGCTCGCGACGGCAGCAGGGGGACGGGACAGGGATACTCGTCGCATGGAATTGGACAGACGTGCGGAATTGGGTGAATTCCTGCGATCGCGCCGAGCCCGGCTGCGGCCCGAAGCGCTTGGCCTGCCGGAATACGGTGGCCGCAGGCGTGTCCCCGGGTTGCGCAGGGAGGAACTGGCCCTGCTGGCCGGGATGAGCGTGGACCATTATGTCCGGCTGGAGCAGGGCCGCAGCGTGCACTTTTCCACGGAAGTCCTGGACGCGGTCGCCCGTGTTCTGCGGCTGGATGCCACCGAACGCGCGCATCTGCACCGCCTGGCCCGACCGGCCCCTGCCACCGCAGCCGGCCCCGCCGACCGTCGGCCGCTGCGCTCAGGCATCTACCACCTGCTGTCATCGATCCGCGATGTGCCTGCCTACCTGGTCGACCGCAACACCACCGTGCTGGCCTGGAACCCGTTGGCCGCCGCGCTGATCACCGACTTCGGGACGCTGCCACCCGAGCAGCGCAACATAGCCCGGCTGAACTTCCTGAACGAGGACATGCGCCGGCTGTACGCCGATTGGCCGGCACGGGCCCGCGATCTCGTCGGCTTCCTGCGGCTGGACGCCGGTCACCGACCCGCCGACCCGTCCACGGCGGCCCTGGTCGAAGAGCTCTCCGCTGCCAGCGCGGAGTTCCGCCAGCTGTGGGCAGAACACCAGGTGAAGGACAAAAGACACGGACGGTACCTGTACCGGCATCCGCTGGTCGGCGAGCTCGAGCTGGCCTACGAGACCCTGCGCCTGCCGGACGACCCCGGACTGGCCCTGGTGGTACACACCACCGACGAGGGATCGGCCTCCCACACCGCGCTCCAGCTCTTGGCCGCCTGGACCAGCCAACGAACGCCCGCCGGCTGAGCCACCCAGACCGTTGCCATCGCCCAAGAGTCGAACGACCCTCCGGCCGGTCCGTTCACGGCGCCTGCCAGACGCCGACCTGGTCCCCGATCACGCCTGTACGTTTACTGCCTCTGTCGCCGATCCGGTGACGGTGAGCGATTCAGTAGCTGATCATGCTCGGCGTGCATTGAAGATCTTCTCCCGCACCTGGCGGAGATTGTCGTGGACGTGGTCGAGCGGATGGCGGACGTGGCTGCACTGCACGCTCGGGTTCGAGCGGACAGAGGGACCTGCCCGCGCTGTGGAGGGTCGGCACTGGCGGGGGCAGGCGCCCCTGCTCCCCGCCGAACCTGCTGCTGGAGGTGCCACCGGGCAAGGAGGTCTCGGAACTGGAACGCCGGCGGACCGCGTGCCCCTTCGATGGCCGACTGTCGACGGTTCTCGAACGCGCCGGCGTCAACGTTCGTGACGGCCTCGTGGACGGACGACTTCGACGCCGGCCATCTCGGTTTCGGCGAGATAGGACAGGTGGAGAAGCCCATACCGATCACGGCAGCCGGACGCGATGCAGACGTGACAGGTAATACGAATTGCCTGTCACACTGGCCCGATCGAGACGGTGGAAACGCAGCTCGCCATTCTCGGCCGCCAGGCCGACTCGGCAACATTATGTGTCACATCGGCAGAGCAGGAGGCTCGCGTGCCCGTCGTGGCGTTCCCCAGCCAGCCCAACCCGGCAACCTCCCCAAACACGGCCGGCCCCATGACCGCGACCGCCGTCGAGCGCTTTCTCGACTCCATCGCCGCGGCCACCACCCGCGTCGGCTACGCCGAGACCCTCACCCGCCTGATCACCGTCACAGGCGCCGAGCATCCGACCGCCGCTCTGACCCCCGAGCACTACGCCGCGGTGATGGATCGGTGGAAGAGCGCGGCCTCCGCGACCTGGAACCGGCACCTGTCGGCCTTGTGCTCCTTCACCACCTGGGCGCAGCGCCACGAGACCCTGGCCACCAACCCGGCGGCTGGAGCGCCGCAAAACCGCCCGCCGCGGCGATCGCTCCATCCCGCGCTCTCGACTGGAGACCCTGTTCACCGACGACCGGCACGCCTTGCGGGAGCGGCTGCTGCGGCGGCTGCTGTATGAGACGGCCGCCCGCGCCGAGGAGATCCTCACCCTGAACGTCGAAGACCTCGGCACCGAGTTCCGCCGCGCCCGCGTCGTCTCCAAGGGTGGCGCGCTCGAGTACGTGCACCGGCAGACGGGCACCGCCCGGCTGCTGCCCCGCCTCCCGCAGGGCCGCACCTCCGGACCGGTGTTCCTGGCCGGCCGGCGCGCTCCTGTCCCCGGGCCCCGCGCGCCGGCGGCCGCCGACATCGACCCCGTCACCAAGCGTGGCCGGCTGTCCTACCCGCGCGCCGAGTACCTGTTCAAGACCGCCTCGGCCAAGCTCGACCCGCACGGGGCCGGGTGGCCCCTGCACCAGCTGCGGCACCCGGCGCTGCAGCATCTGGCCCAGGCCGGGGAGCGCACCCGAGCTGCAGGCCAAGAGCCGTCACCAGCACCTGGCCAGCCTCGGCCGCTACATACGGCTCGGCGAACTAACCTCCGCCCGTATCACCGCCGAAGCCGGTCCCGCCCAGCGTCGCCGGACCCGCTGACCTTCACGCCACCCCGGTAGACCGCGAGATCACGCGGGGGATCCACACCTGCAGCATCTGATCGTCGCCAGGGTCCGGCTCGACGCGGTACCCGGCCTTCAGCAGATCGGCCTCGTACCGCAGGAGCTCCCGCACGGAGTTCTCAGCGTCATCGGCGCAGGCCACTCGGAACGGCGCTCCGTCGTCTCCGCCCTCGACGACGAAACCGCCATGGCGTTCGCCGAACTCCCGCCGTCCCGCCTTGCGCAGCACGGTCCGGACGACCTCAGTGTCCCGGTCCCGCACGGTCCACAGCGGCCGGCCGCCCACGCCGTACCCGAACTCCGGCTCGTCTTCACTCATGGTCCACACCGTAAGCGGACCGCGATTTCCCGTCTCGGCGGGAGAAGACCTCCGTTACCGTCCGTAGCTTTCATCATGTAGAGCTACTTTGCGGCTGGTGACACGGACCCGAGGCTAGTGACACGGACCCGAGTGGAGGGCCCTCCTCTACGCTTCGGCGGCATGCGGGCTTCGCTGCGGCGTGCCATCCGATCAACAGTGACTCTTTGTATCTTCACAATTACAATAAGTGGCAATAACTCTCGGAAGGACCACCATGCGATACCCCAGACTCACAGCGTGCGCCGTAAGCGCAGCCCTGGCCGCTGCCTCCCTCGTGCTTCCCAGCACCGCGTACGCCGCCCAGGGGGAACTCATCATCGGAAATCAAACGTTCCGCAACCCCAGCGAGTGCTACAACTCGACTACTTCGCCGATGTTCGTCCGGAACCGCACCGACCAAATCGCGTTCGTGTCCGCCGGAGAAGACTGCAGCGGAATTCCGCTCGGCATCGTTCGTCCCGGCGCAGAGAGCACCTTTAAGTTCGGTCGGAGCGTCTGGGTCAACCCGGACTAGTGCCGCATCAGGCAACGTTCGCCCTGTCGATAGCCCTACGCATGCCCTTCGATCTTGTCTGCGGTACCTGACCGGGGACACGCTCGCCTGCCACACAGATATCGAATACAGCTCGTGACAGTTGCTCCGCATGGTTATGTGACGGTCATGTTCAGTATCACCGTGTCACGGGCACTCACCGTTGCCGACGTGGTTGCCACATTCGTGGAATTGATCCCGCCTGGCTTGCAGTTGGTGGTTCAGCCGGACGACGCCGACATTCCGGACAAAATGGGGGACCTGTGGATACGCCTGGTGGGCAACGAAGATCCGGCGTGGCCGCTTTCCTTGGATGTGCTGGGCGGGTACGACTGTGGACTTGGGCCGTACCCTGACCTCCGCGTCGCAGAGCACATGGGAGAGCGACACGGCGTCGACGTTTTGTGTGGCGTCGATCCATCCCTCGTCGATGTCGACCCCCAGGATCCGTACTACCGGCTGGCGCTGGTCGGCGGCCGGTGGTACCTGGCCAGCACTGCCGGCACACGGCTCATGGGACCGTACACCGTGTGTGACACCGACGGATTCCGGAAGGAACCGGGCGAAGAGTCCGTCAAGCTGATCCGGCAGGCCGTGGTTGACACGCGCTGAGCCGTGATCGACGGCGTCCCCTGGGCGGGTGCCGCAGACAAGGCTCTTGACCAGGGGATCACCCGTGAGATCAAAGAGCAGACAGCACAGGGCAGTTCTGATGTGGCGCTCCAGCAGCGTCCGGGCCGTCAAGCTGCGCAGGTGGTAGAAGGAGGCGCCGTCCCGCATCAGTGCGGATCGAGGGGTGTCGTCGGCCCCGTCGCCCAGGGGGATGACGGCCAGAGCGGTCTCGTCGCGGCTGCGGGCGCCCTCCAGGAAGCGATGCAATTCGTCCCCGCCTCCGCTGGGGAAGACGTTCGGTTCCAGGGCGGCGACGCAGGCCTGGTCTCCATCCCGGTCCAGTGCGGGTCCAGGCCGTGCCGATGTCAGTTGAGCGCGGACTCGATGAGCGCGGAGCGGCGCTGCCGCCCCCGCAACAGCCACGCGTCCCCCGCGGTGTCCGAGGGATCCGGCCGGAGATGACCCACGTGCACGGGTACAAGGCCTGAGCGGGGGGAAGCCACTCGATCACATTACCGGTACGGAACCGGCAGAGCGGTCTGCTCTCGGTGATCTTACGGCGGCGCTCCGGGGAGGCGGCGCCGGTGTCGGCACCTGCCTGAGACCTGCCACGGAACCTGCGGAGCACGCATGGACGCTCACGCTGAGCGGCGTGGCCACCCTCTCTACGTAAGGACTCGTCAGGACCAAGCCGAGCATTCCGCCCGTATCCGCCGAGCCCACGCCGCCACCGCCCACCTCGACAACTCCGCCGCCGGCACAGTGACCCTTCTCGCGATCTTCCCTGACGAGGCTTTCCGTAACGCGCCCACCTGGAGTCCCGGGGACGCCTTCCAGCCTGTTCAGGAGGAACGCTCCTGGATCTACCGCCGCCCCGACGGCCGCATCGAGGGCGTCGCCGTCGTCTGGCCCAGGGGCAGCCCGCCCACGACGGCGGCCCGTGGACCCAGGACGAAGTGTGGCACGTGCTGTTTCCCAGCGACGGCGCCTACGTCGGCGACCTGTGGGATAAGGCGCACCGTATGTCCTGGCTCGCCCGCGACCCGGCCGCTGGATGTTCTGCAGGCCGGCCTGCAGGGCGGCGCGCCTCCTTCCGGAGATCGGACCGCCTCGCCCGCGCGGACGACCACCGCGGGTGACACGGGGGAAAGGCCTCCTGCTCCCGCTGTACGCCTCAGCCACGCCAACGGCTACATCTTCCCCAAGACCACGATGGGGGCGATCTCGCCCTCCACCGGCCGCACCCTCCCCGAC
>NZ_JBSFPS010000329.1:0-9937 GCF_053588315.1 Streptosporangium sp. NPDC003464
CGGTGACCGGGACACGGTCCCGCCCCCGGATGACGAATGGGATATCCGGTTCGGTACCGGTGATGCGGTCAGGGGATGGGAGGAGTTGTGCCGTCGAGCCAGGTGGAAGCCGTGTCGGCGCAGGCTGGTGAGGAGATCGGCGAGGCCGATGCCGCGCCTCTCGTTATCACCCGTCGGTCGGCTGCAGGGGCCAATGCTGGGACAACGCGCTGGCCGAGTCGTTCTTCGCCACGTTCAAGGGCGAACTGCCGGATGAACGCCGCTTGGCCCAGCCGGGCCGCCGATCGAAGCGCGATCTTCGAGTTCATCGAGAGCCGGTACAACCTCCGCCGTCTCCACAGCGGCCTCGGCTACGTCAGCCCCGCCGCCTGCGAGACCACCCAGGATGCCTGACCGCCACACCAACGTTGTCCGCCAAAGCGGAGACAGGCTCAGCCTCGATATGGGGGTATCGGCGCCTACGGTGCCGGTTGGGAGCGGGCGACGGCTTGGGCGAGAGCGGTGACGTGCTCGGCGAGCGCTGTGACCAGGGTGGGCGGGTTCCTGACGGTGAAACGCCAGGGCAGACCGGTGAGGATCCGCGCCATGGCCCGCAGGTCTTCTGCCCCGCTGATCAGGAGGACACCACCGTCGGCACAGGAGTAGAGGTCGCCGAAGGTGGCAGGCAGGTGGTTGTGCGCGGTCTTCAGGTCAGTGTCCAGCCACACCTCGGTGCGGTGGGTCCAGGCACCGAGCGTCAACGCGTGCAGGACGTGCGCCACGGGGTCGAACCCGCTGGGTGGGGTGAACCGGCGGGGTAGTTCGGCGGCGCCGCCGATCCTGTCCAGGCGGAACATGCGGACCGCGTCGCGGAGATGGTCGTGTCCGACCAGGTACCAGGCGCGTGCGTGCACGACGAGCCCGTAGGGGTCCACATCGCGTGCGCCGCGGGTGTGCTCGATCCGGACCGTGCGGCGGGAATGGACGGCCTCGGCCAGCGTCAGCGCCAGATGCGGTTCGGGGGTCAACGGGCCCGTGGTGGCGGAGGTAGCGGCGATCAGCGCGGTGACGCGTTGGCGCAGCGGTGCGGGCAGGATCCGGTTGAGCTTGACTAGCGCTCGGTCGGTCGGGTTGGGCTTCCCTGTCTTCTCCCGCTCGCCCGCCGTGGCCAGCGCCACGGCCACGGCGACCGCCTCCTCGTCACCGAGCATCAGGGGCGGCAGTCGGACGCCATAGGCGAGCCGATAGCCGCCGTAACGCCCTCGGACCGACTCGACGGGGATGTCCATCTCCCGTAGGGCGGTGACGTACCGGCGAACGGCGCGGGCATCGACATCCAGGCGCCGGGCGAGTTCGTCGGCAGGCACCAGACCGCGGTCCTGAAGGATCTCCAGCAGTGAAAGGACACGGATCGCCGGACGGGACACGATCATCATCGTAATGAGGGCAGAAAGCGTCCACAATTCCTCCTAGTCTGGCGCCGCTACAGATCGATCGAAGGGAGTCGGCTTATGTCGACCATCGTTCTCGTCGGCGGTTCGTTCCTTGGCGCGTGGGCATGGGAGCGGGTCACGCCGCTGCTGACCGCGTCCGGCCACCAGGTGCACCCGCTGACGCTCACCGGCTTCGGTGACCGCGCGCATCTGGGCTCGCCGACCACGACGCTCGCGACGCACGCCCGTGACATCACGGCCGCCATCGAGTTCGCCGGCCTGCGCGAGGTGGTGCTCGTGGCGCACTCCTATGGCGCGGCGCCGGCCACCATCGCCGCCAACGCGATCCCTGAGCGGATCGCCCGGCTGGTCTACCTCGCCGGGCTCCTGCCCGAGCCGGGCAAGAGCCTGTTCGACATCACTCCTGCGCCTGTCGTCGAGGCGATCATGGAAACCGTCCAGGACGGGCGGATCCCCGTGATGAGCGATGAGATCATCGACGTCGGCTTCGGTGAGCACGGGCTCACCCCCGAGGACCGGACATGGCTGCGGGCACGCGGCGTCGGCCAGCCGATCGGCACCTACCAGGACCCGGCGCCGGCCGACCTCGGCGCAGTGGAGAGCCTGCCACGCACCTACATCGCCTGTGCGGGCGATCCGAACGACCCACCCGGCCTCTCCGGCCACGACATGATCACTCTGGACGCCGGGCACTGGCCGATGATCAATGCGCCGGTGGAGCTGGCCCGGGTGCTGGACAAGGTGGCCCGGTCATGATGCGGCCGTTCCGAGTGGCGATCCCGCAAGCGCGCCTGGACGAGCTGGCCGCCCGCCTGGCCAGGACCCGCTTCACCCGCCCTCTGCCCGGTCACGGGCTCGGCGTGCCCGTCGACCGCGTGCGGCAGTTGGTGGAGTACTGGCGCGACGGCTACGACTGGCGCGCCTGGGAGAGGCGGATCAACGTACACCCGCAGTTCATGACTGAGATCGACGGGCTTGACGTGCACTTCCTCCACATCCGTTCGGCGCGCCCAGACGCCTTGCCGCTCATCCTCACACACGGCTGGCCCATGTCTGTCGTGGAGTATTTGCCGCTGATCGAGCGATTGAGCGACGCCTTCCACCTTGTCATCCCCTCGGTGCCCGGCTTTGGGTTCTCCAGTGCGCCCCGAGAGCCGGGCTGGAACCGGCGCCGCGTCGCTGCGACGTGGGCGGAGCTGATGCGCCGGTTGGGCTATGAACGCTACGGCGCGCATGGCAACGATGTCGGATCCATGATCTCCATCGAGCTCGGGCGACTGGACCCCCACCGCGTCCTCGGGGTGCACGTTACCCAGATCTTCTCCCTGCCCTCCGGCGATCCGGCGGAGCGGGCCACGTTGGGACCGGACGACCTGGCGAAACTGCGTCGCATGGAACGGTTCATGGCCGACAGCAGCGCCTATCTCAGCCTCCAGTCCACCCAGCCGCAATCTCTCGCGCACGCATTGGCGGACTCTCCGGCCGGCCAACTCGCATGGAACCTGCAGCTTTTCCCCGATTCGGTGAGCGACGACTACATTCTCACCAATGTCACGATCTACTGGCTGACCGATACCGCCGGCACCTCGGCCCTCACCGGTTATCACGGAAACCGGCCGCCGGCCGAGCCGTCATCCTTTCCCTTGGGCCTGGCCTACTTCGCCGGAGACTTCTTCCCCTCCATCCGCCCGCTCGCCGAACGAGATCACAGCGCTATCGTGCACTGGAACGAGTTCGACAAAGGCGGGCACCATGCCGCACAGGAGGAACCCCAACTCCTCGCCGATGACATTCGCATGTTTTTCGCCGCCCGTCAGTGACGTCGGCCGGGTGCGCCCGCGCTGGTCAGCGACACGTTCGAGACCTCAACACCTCAGCGAGATCGTTCCTGTTCCGTAGGTTCCGGGTGCGAATCCCTGGCGCCGCACCACTCCACACCCCATCTGACTTCGTGGCATGCCGACAACAGCCTCAAGCCAAAGCTGGCCGCCGCGACGCTGCTGTACGCGGTCATCACTCGGTCCGGGTGGACTACCCGCAAAGGAGTTGATCAAAAAGCCCTGGTCGCCTGGGCCCGCAGAGTTGTTGCCTGAAGCGAAGTGCTGCCACCAGCAGTACTTTTACAAGAACCCCGACGGCTACTGCGGCATCGGCGGCACCAACGTCAAGCTAGGTGACCCATCTGAGTGGGGCGCCTGCCAGACGGGTCTGGTGCCGACAGAGGAGTAGCGCTGACTTTCCCGGTGCGACTCGCGCGCCTTGGAGCGTGAACGATATCTGCCTGGACAACTTTGTCATCGCCCTCAAGCGATTCGGGCGAAGGCGAATCGGTCGGGGTGCCGGGCGGAGGCGCTCCGTTCGGTCTGTGCTCACCAGGGCTCATGCTCAGCCTGAGGTGGCTCCGTCCGCCGCGTTGCACCATGGGTACTTCTCCTGAGGTAAGACCGGTTCGCAGGAACGAGGCTTGAAGGCCTCATGTCACCGAGTGGTGGTACCAAAAAGTGGTACCGTCGATCGTATGGCTGAGACTCGGCTTCGGCTGCCAGATGAGACGTACGAGCAGATCAAGCAGATCGCCGGCGGTGACGCGCAGAGCGTCAACTCGGCGATGGTGGTGGCCATCGAGGAATACATCGCCCGACGGAGGCGGGAACGCTACCAGGCGATGGGCCGGAAGATCGCTGAGCGGGACCGGGAGCTGCTTGAGCGGCTCGCTCGATGACGCTCTATCCGACCACCTCGGACCTTCTTGCCTTGGCCGAGGTGGTGCTGCCGGAGGTCCTTCTTCGCGATGGTGGCCAACTGCATGCGGCGGTGCTGCGCCCGCAGACCACTGTCTTCGGCGATGACGCCTATCCGGACCTGTGGGAGAAAGCGGCGGCTCTGATGCAGAGCATTCTGATCGGGCATCCGCTGGTGGACGGTAACAAGCGGCTCGCTTGGGCGGCGGCCGTCGCCTTTCTGGAGGACAACGGGGAGATCCTGGAGTACCAGGACGTGGACGAAGCCGAAAGGCTCGTCATCGCCGTGGCAACGGGCGAGCTGGAAGACATCCCCGACCTGGCGCAGCGACTTCGCAAACTTCGTGAGTAAAGAGCGACGCACGATCACCATCTGTTGCCTGAAGCGCACCGCTACCGCCGGCAAGACCTGTTCAAGGTCCCGAACGGTGCGGCATCGGCGGGACGGGCGTGGCCTGTCCGGTGGGCATCGTGTCGGCAGGCGACTAGATCAGACCTTTAGGGGGATCTGGCTCGTCAGCGCAGAGGGCCAGGCCTCGAAATTGAGGTCGGGCCCTCTGGGTAGTTGCCGGATGGCTCAGATGCGGTTCAAAGCCTGCACGAGGTCAGCAGCCAACAGGGACGTTGCCAATGCAACCGTCTCGGGCTCGCCAATGCCCTCTTCAGCGCGTCCGGCCATCGTTGAGCCGAGCGCGTCCGGTCCTGCCGCGAACAGCGTCGCCAGTTGTTCCACCGCCTGCTTGGTGACCTTGCTGCTGATCGGGTCGCGAGCGAGGAGCGTGAACGTGGTGGCCAGTTCAGCGGTGTCGGAGTCGATAAGGATGCGGTAAGCGTCGTGTGCGTCCTTGTCATTCAGCCGGTGGGGGACCGTAACTCGTTCGGCGATCTTGTGGAGTTTGGCCACCAGCAAGGCCGCGGATCCGGCGACTCTGACTTGATATGTACGGGAATCACCCGGGGCAAGGGCAACGACGTCCATGACCGTGTTGTCGATGACAGCGGCTTCGAGGCCTCGAGCACGTCGGGTGGCACGGCGATCATGTGGTGGGATGCGGGCTCCCCGTGTGTTCTTTGTACCCGGCCCCACAAGAGCGTCGGGCACCATCAGGTCGACGGGGATGCCTTCGGAATTCAGCCATGCGCCGGGCTGTCCATCGATGGGGTCACGATAGAAACCCGCGCGGCTCATGGATTCCTCCAGAAGCGGTTCGTCCTCCAGGACCCTTGGGTCGAGTGCGAGATCGCTGTCCTTAGTCGTTTCGGCGAGCGCGACAGGGCTTCCTGCGGTGCGCAGGTAGATGGCTTGTGCGCCGATCACGATGACAGCATCGCGGTGGGCTTCCAGCGCGGTCAAAGCATCAAGCAGTGCAGATCGGGATCGGATGAGGAGGTCGCCACTATCCACGCCAGGAGGATTCATTGCGGATCATCCATTCGATGAGTTCTTCGGCTTCGGAAGGGCTGCGTCCAGGACCTGTCATCAAATCGACGGCGACCTGAGAAGGTGCTGCGATCGTGAGACCGGAAGCGTCGACAACAGTGCGAGTGAAGACCACGTCAGTTTCGGGCTCGGCCAACATCACATTCGCTCCGGCATCGGCAGGACGAAGATCCCAGAGTTGCGCGGTTTGTTCGGCATCCGCCGCGTAGATCATTGCGGAGCGGGCGGGGGCGTAGGGGGCCCACGTGGCAGCGGCCAAGGTCCCGGTTACGGCGTACTGAATGGGACTGCCGGACGCCCGCTGCGTGAGATTCGACAGTCCCCTCGGCGCTATCCAACGTGTGACACGGCTGTTCCGGACAAAGCCGTAGTCCTCACTCCAGCGCCTCAGCAGCGCAACCCAGTCGGGCACGACGACTGCGCCCGAACTGTTCCGTGTAGCCAGACCCTCGCCCTCGAGGAAATCGATCACCCTGTAAGTCGATCCAGTGGAAACGTCGGCGAAATCGACCAGTTGGCGGATCGCCCACGATCTGTCGTGATCCAACAGTGCACGTACGACCTTTGCCGCGGGAGCACCCTTCAACGTTCCGCGTGGTCTTCCGGGACCGCGCCACGGGTCATGATCGGCCCCTCGGTCCGCTATGTACAAGCCGGGCCGAGGTACGTTCAGGTGTACGTTCCCTGTCGCGTCTGCATAGGACAGGCCGACATCGGAGAGTCGCTTACGCACGGGCGGCGACAGGTATCTGGAGACGACGACCCCATGGCTGTCGGGAATCTCTCCCGTGCAGGCATCCAGTTGCTGAAGCAGCGTAGCGGTGTCGCGTCTTTCCACCACCTGCTTGGATTCCACTACCAGTACGGCCGAGGTTCCATCTGGGGCCCTCACCTTCCAAAGCGCGTCGAAGCGAGCATCGTGGGCCCTGTAGCTCAAAGACTGGATCTTCCATCCGGTCGGTAACCGGTCGCTCAGTACAGCCATCCCAGCTGCAAGGACTTCAGCCTCGTTCCGAGGTCGCGGCCTCGCCTCCATCAGCTCTCCAGTCCCCTTGGCGTTCGGGAAAAACCTTACCTCCGTTGGAGACGGAGAGTTGGTATTTCCTGAACAAGTGCGACGGGTGTGTTGGGGCGGTCGCCGGTGATGTGTCTCAGAGTCCTGGTCACCTGGGTCCGGCGAAGTTGTTGCCTGGAACGAAGTGCTACCACTAGCGGCACCTCTTCAAGGCCTCCAACGGCTACCGTGCGTCGGTGCGGAGAGATGACGGGGTTTCGCAAGCTCGTGGTGGGGTGCGGCACCCGTGCGGATACAAGGCGGATACACGACCGCGCGGTCGCTGATACGGGGTCGCGACGATGTGGGGACCTTTGCCCTCCAGGGTGGGCGATGTACGCCTGACGGCGTGCCCCGCGCGCTTGGAGGTGCGCGGGCAGGACCGTCGAAAGATGCGACCATGTTCAGCACCCGTGTATTCCCAGGTAATCGTCCGGCGCGCGTGGCGGTCGCGTGTCTGATCGGCCTGGCGAGCTTCGGAGTCGCCGGCGCGGCCGACGCTCACACCGACGAAGAACCTCTGACGTGGCGTGATTGCGCCAAGACGGCCAAGGACTGGCCCGTCGATGACGACACCAGGACCGAATGCTCCATGCTGACGGTTCCCCTGGACTACGCGGACCCGCAGGGTCGCAAGATAAAGATCGCCGTGAGCAGGATCAAGGCCGCCGACCCGAGCAAGCGCCGTGGTGTGCTGGTCATCAGTCCCGGTGGTCCCGGCATCAGCAACATCGACGCACCGGCGACGTACGCCACCAGTAAGCTCGGCCCGCTGGCCGTCGACCATGACCTGATCGGGTTCGACCCCAGGGGCGTGGGCTACAGCGACAAGATCAAGTGCGACGCGGAGGATCCGCCGCCCGCCACGTCCGCCAAGGGGAGGAGGGGCGGTCAGGAGTCGCCGCCCACCACCTCCCCCAAGGAGGAGGCGAAGGCCGGATTCGCCGAGACCGCCGCGTACAACAAGCGGTGCGCCGCCAAGGATCCCGCCTTCGTCCAGCAGTTGACCACCACGAACATAGCGCGGGACGTGGATTCGATCCGCGCGGCCCTCGGCGAATCGAAGATCAACTTCTACGGGGTGTCCTACGGCACCGCGGTGGGCGTGAACTACCGGTCGCTGTTCGACAACCGGGTGAACGCGATGTGGGTGGATTCGGTGATGCCGCCCGTCATCGACCTTGCCGCCATGGACGCCACGATGGACGCGCTCTACGAGAAGCGCTTCGACGCGTTCGTCCCGTGGCTGGCGCGGCACGACAGCGAGTATCACTTCGGGACCACCGACGCCATGGTCCGCGAAACCATATTCACGTTGCGTGACGAGCTTCGCCGTAAACCACGTGAGGTGGACGAGAACACGGTGCTCGACGGCGAGTGGGTCAGGCGGCTGCTCGGAGGAGGGCCGAGCAACTGGATCTCCACCGCCAGGGATCTCGCCACCGTCCGCGAAGGCGGCGTCCCGCTGTCGGCGCGTCCCGCCCCGGAGTCCGCGAAGGTGTTCGGTTTCGACGAGAACCCTCTGGGCCTGAACCTGATCCAGTACCAGGCGATCTTCTGCAACGAGGGTGTCGGCGGCCGCGATTTCGAGCAGATGTGGGCGACCGCGCAGGCTCGGAGAGCCGCCTTCCCCGCGACCGGTGGCTATTTCGAGCGCAGCGGTTGGTGCGGGGAATGGCCGTGGCCTGCGCGCCCGTGGAAGCCGGTCAGGGGAACCAGCCCACTGCAACTGTCCGGTCACACCGACGAAGATGTCACGCCGTACGCCTGGGCGGTGGACACGTGGAAAGCCGTCGGCGGGACATTGCTGACGGTTCAGGATGACGCGCACGCCTCGCTGCGCCGACTGCCCTGCGCCGCGAAGGTGATCGATTTCTTCCGCACCGGCCGTACCACCGCGGGCACCTGTCCCGGTACGCGCTGACCGCGGTCCCTCCCATGAACGGACATGAGATGCGTTTGTTTCGGCGAATCGGCGCGGTAGTGGGCGCCGCCATCCTCGGCCTCAACCTGCTGGCCTTCCCGGCGCGGGCGGCGACCGCGGACCTGGCGGGCACCGTCAATGTGGACGGTTGCTCGGGGTCGCTGGTGCGGATGCCGGCCAGCGCGGCCGACGACCGGGCCTTCATCCTGACCAACGGGCACTGCTACGAGGGTACGTGGCCGGTTCCGGACGAGGCTCTGGTGGATCAGCCGTCCCACCGCGTGGTCGACCTGCTCGACGGCGCGGGTGAGCCGGTGGCCACCCTGCACGTGGCCAGAGCGGTCTATGTGACCTTGACCGGTACCGACATCGCGCTGTACCAGCTGAACACGACCTATCGGCAGTTGGAGCGGGACTACCGCATCCGGCCGCTCACGGTGTCGGCGGACCGCCCCACGCCGGGCACGGCCATCCGGGTGCTCTCCGGGAGCATGAAGAAGATCTTCTCGTGTGAGGTCGACACGCTGGTCTACCGGGTGCTGGAGGTGGGCAATGTGACCAAGGACGTCATCCGTTACACACCGCAGTGCGACACCGGCCACGGCACCTCGGGTTCCCCGGTCGTCGACGCCAGGAGCGGCAAGGTCATCGGCATCAACAACACCAGCAACCACGATGGTGGCCGGTGCACGCTGGACAACCCGTGCGAGATGAACCGCGACGGGGCCATCAGCGTGCACAAGGGCATCGCCTACGGAACCCAGACGTACTGGCTCGCCACATGTGTCAGAGCGGGGAACAAACTCGACCTGGAGCGTCCCGGCTGCCTGCTGCCCAGGCCGGACGCGCGGGTCTCCGCACGGTGACACCGGTGAACGCCGCTGTTCACCGTGGTTGATACGGCTCCAGGCGCCTGACGGGGCGCCGTCCGCTGACTTGATCTCCGTTTGGCGGGGCCCCTGGAGCGCCCACGAGTGATTCATGACGTGGCCCTTGGCCGATCGTTCCTCTCGTTGAGAGAAGACCGAACGACCAAGGGCCATCTGGGCTCAAAGACGAGAGCGGCATTGGAAAGAAGCCGGGCGAAGTCGGTCGGCGCGAACGGAGGCGGTCCGGTGGCATGGAACCCGTCAGGCCTTCGCGTGGGTCGTTCCGTATGAGTGGTCGCTGCCCGTTCACCGGTAAAGCTCGCTCCCGCCTTCTGGGGGTGAGCAGTACCCGTTTGTGCGGCTTCGCCGTTGCTCCTTCATCGAGCTGGGAACTGATTCAGGTCGACCTTCTAAGGGCTGCTGCGCGATTCATGGCCGTTCTTCGCGCTGAGAGTCGTTTGGCCGCTCGATTTGG
>NZ_JBSFPS010000330.1:0-9933 GCF_053588315.1 Streptosporangium sp. NPDC003464
CAGCGCGCGCATGGTCTCCTCGATCGGCGTGTCACGGTCCCACATGTGCACCCAGTACAGGTCCACGTAGTCCGTGCGCAGCCGACGCAGGCTGGCCCGCGGCGTCTGGGGCCCGTACCCGGCCTGCCGGCCCACACCCAACCTGCGGCCCGCACCCGGCCTGCCGGCCCGCACCCGACCTGCGGCCCGTACCTGACGCCAGGTGACAGGTACGGGCGCGACGATGGGAGCATCACCCCGACACCGAGGAGAGCCCCCATGCCCCGTGCCAACGGCACCTTCACCATCGACAGCTGGGACGCGCGGCCCTACGACGAGGCCGAGGGCGCCGCGCTCTCCCACGTCCACCTGACCAAGACCTTCGACGGCGACCTGGTGGGCACCAGCACCACCGACATCATCACCGCGATGGCCCAGGTCGAGGACTCGGCGGCCTATGCCGGCTTCGAACGTTTCACCGGCACCGTGCACGGGCGCAAGGGCACCTTCGTGCTCCACCACACCGCCACCAGCCACGCCGGGGAGTCATCCCTGAGCTGGACGGTCCTCCCCGATTCGGGCACCGGCGAGCTCCTCGGCATCAGCGGCGGGGGCCAGATCGTCAACGATGACGGCGCCCACTCCTTCCACCTCGACTACGGGCTCGGCTGAGCCCTGGGCGGCCGCGTCCGAGGGCTCCGAGGCGTGTCAGCGCCGGCCGGCGGCCGGGGCGGCGGAGCAGGTGGTGTCCTTGGCGGGCAGGACGCCGTCGACCAGATAGCGGTTGACGGCGCTGTCGACGCAGGCGTTCCGGGGGGCGAAGAGTCCCCCGTACACGGTGTGGCGGAAGGCGCCGCGCAGGGTGACCAGGCGGGAGCCCGTCAGGGCCCGGTGCGCGGCCTGCTGGCCGGGGTAGGTGGCCGCCGGGTCGCCGTCGGCGCCCACCATCAGCACCGGGACGTCGTTACGGACCCGGGTGGGAGGTTCGGCGGGAGCGACCGGCCAGAACGAGCAAGGGGTGAGGTTGCGGGTCAACGGGCCGAACAGCGGCTCGTCGGCACGGTGGGCCTGAATGTCGCGGTAGTAGGTGTCAGGGTCGCGGGACGCCGCCCGGTCCGCGCAGGAGATCGCGGTCTGGACGCTGGCCGAACCGTCCGCGTCCGGGGAGGACAGGCCGGTCAGGACCTGTTCCAGGACCGGGGTGGGGGTGACCTTGACGCCGCGGGCGGCCTCGCTCAGGACACGGACGTCAGCGGCGAAGCTCCCGTACGCCTCGTCGCTGTCCCCGGCGGTGACGTTCCACAGGAGCTGGGGCAGCACGCGGCTGTCGACCTGGTGGTCGCCGACCCGCAGCGGGCCGCGGGTGACAGCCTGGCCGATCCGGTCCACGGTGGCCAGGACCTGGGCGGTGGTGGCGCCCAGGCGGTAGCGGCCGTGGTGGCGGGCCGCCCAGGCCGCCCAGTTCTCCAGGACCGCGGTCACGGCCGGCCCCGTCGTGCTTGTCAGGTCGGGACCGAACAGATCGGGGTTCAGGGCGCTGTCGAGCACCACCCGGTCGGCACGGCGGGGGAACAGCTGCAGGTAGACCTCGCCCAGGTAGGTGCCGTACGACGAGCCGAGATAGGACAGTTTCGACTCGCCGAGGGCGGCCCGGATCACGTCCATGTCCCGGGCGGTGTTGCGGGTGGAGGCGTGGGGCAGCACATCCCGGTGAACGGCGCAGCGGGACGCCAGGTCCTTGGCCAGGGCCGCGCTCCGGTCGAAGGTGCGCCGGTCCGGTCCGGCGGAGCCGATGCTGACGGTGGGCCACCCGCAGTTCAGGGGGGTGCTGCGCCCGACGAAGCGGGGGTCCATCCCGATCAGGTCGTAGCGGGCCGCGACCGCGGGCCCGGCCTGCTTGACCTGGAGGGTGAGATACATCGTGGGGACTCCGGGGCCGCCGGGGTTGTAGAACAGGGATCCCCGCCGGCGCCCGGGGTCGGTGGCTCTCAGCCGGGACAGCGCGACCTTGATGGTCCGCCCGCCCGGGTCGCTGTAGTCCAGCGGCACGGTGACCTCGGCGCACTGCGCCTTCGCGTCGTCCAGCTCCTTGCCGACGGTGTCGTCCGGGCCGCTCTGGCAGCGGTGCCAGGCGATCTCCTGCTGCTGGAAACGGGCCGGCCCGGCGTCCGGGGCACGGCCGCCGGCGTCTGCCCGGGCCGCTCCGGCGGCCGGCGGCACACCGGTCACGGTGCCCGTCAGCGCCGCCACCACGGCCCCGGCCACGGCCACGGCCGTCCTTCGTCCACGCATCGGATTCTCCTCCTGCACATTGTCCGCACACTGTCTCGGGCACGACCGGCCACGATTTCTCGGGCACGACCGGCCACGGCGCGCGGGCGGCTCCCCGGCGCCCTGAACGGCCCGGTGGATCACGGGTCGCGCCATCACGGGGTACGAAGTTAAGCCGCGCGGCCGGCCCGGCGCGTCAGCCCCCGGTCGGGTTTCCCGAGCCTGCGCGCGGCCTCCGCGCCGCCCCGTGGGACTGCCGACGATCCCACCTCTGACCAGCGGTTCCTCCGGGGCGGGGCCGCGCCGGACGCCTCGTCCGGGAGATCCGTGTACGACTCCAGGCTGACGTGGGCCGGCCGATCCGACCGGTCCGGGGACCTCCGGTGCGGGGTCCGCGGACCTCCGCGCGGGAGGAGACCCATGCTCCGCCGGGCGGTGCCGGCCGGCCGCTCCGGGGCCTTCCGCCCCGCCCGGGACGCCGGGCGCGCGCTTGTCGTCCTCCGGCGGGAGCCCACTATGGTGGCGCCATGGACCGGGCTCGCCGTCCCTGCCCGTACGCGGCGGCGGCCCCGGCCGCGAGGATACGGAAACGACAGGACGTGTGATGACCGGTGGCGCGGTGGCCGTGACGGAGGCGGCGCGGCCGGTACGGTCCCTGCTGCGGGTAGGTGCCCGGCTCCCGCCCGTGGCGTTCGACGCGGTGCTGGCGCTCGGGCTCTTCTCCGTGACCGCCGGCCTCAACAGCAAGGTCTACCAGGACCCCCCGGGGACCCTGATCCTCCAGGCGGCCCTGTCGCTGCCCCTGGTGTGGCGGCGGCGCGCGCCCCTGACGGTGTTCTGCGCGGTGGCCGCCGTGGCGTCCGTCCAGTGGCTCATCGGCGTCCAGCTGCTGACCGACGTGGCGCTGCTGGTCGCCCTGTACACGGTGGCCGCGCGCTCCGCCTGGCGCCACACGCTCATGGCCGGAGCCGTCCTCGGAACCGGCATCCTGCTGGCCTCCGCGCGCTGGGCGGCACCCGACGGCGCGTTCCTCAACTCGGCCGTCTTCCTGACCGCCGTGGCCGTCGCCGCCGCCGTCACGGGTGTGAACACCCGGATCCGGCGTGCCTACCTCGCGTCCCTGGAGGACCGCGCGGTCCGTCTGGAGCGCGAACGCGACCAGCGGGCCAGGCTCGCGGTGGCGGACGAACGGGCCCGCATCGCCCGTGAGATGCACGACGTCGTCACCCACAACCTGTCGGTCATGGTGGCGCTCGCCGACGGCGCGGTCTTCGCGCAGCACGGTTCACCCGACCAGGCGACCGCCGCCATGCGCCAGATCTCCGGCACCGGGCGGCAGGCTCTCACCGACATGCGGCGCTCCCTGGGCGTCCTGCGGGCCGACGAACCGGACGCGCTGCGCCATCCGATGCCCGGCATCGCGCAGCTGGAATCCCTCGCCGAGCAGACGCGCGCGGCCGGGCTGCCGGTCCGCCTCGACGTGGAAGGCGATCCCGCCTCCGTCCCCGCCGCCGCGCAGCTCACCGTCTACCGCCTGGTCCAGGAGTCCTTGACCAACTCCCTCAAGCACACGCCGTCCGGCACTCGCGCCGAGGTCCGGGTGCGCTGCACGCCCCGGACCGTCACCGTCGAGGTCACCGACGACGGCCGCGCCACGCGAGCCGTCGGCCCGCCGTCCGGGCAGGGCGTCCCCGGCATGCGCGAGCGCGCGGCCGCGTACGGCGGGACCCTGGAGGCCGGCCCGCTCCCGGGCGGCGGCTGGCGGGTCTGGGCACGCCTCGACCTCGGCATGACCGGCGCCGGCACGGCCGGGGAGGGCGCCGCGTGACGATCCGCGTCCTGCTCGTCGACGACGAGCCGCTGCTCCGCATGGCGTTCACCATGGTCCTGCGGGCCCAGCCGGACATGGAGCCGGTCGGTGAGGCCGGGGACGGCGCCGAAGCCGTACGCCTCGCGCAGCGCCTGCGGCCCGATGTCGTCCTGATGGACGTACGCATGCCCGGTGTCGACGGGATCGAGGCGACCCGCCGGATCACCCGGAACGGCCGGCAGACCCGGGTCCTCATCCTCACCACCTTCGACCTCGACGAATACGCCTTCGCCGGGCTCAAGGCCGGCGCGTCCGGTTTCCTCCTCAAAAACGCCCTGCCCGAGGAGCTGCTCGCGGCGATCCGGAGCGTCGCCGCGGGCGACGCCGTGGTCTCCCCGCGGATCACCCGCCGCCTGCTGGAGAACTTCGCCCACCAGCTCCCCACCGGCGGCGCCCCGGCGAGCGACGAGCGGCTGCGACGGCTCACCCCCCGCGAGCGGGAGGTGCTCGTCGAGGTGGCCCGCGGCCTGTCCAACACCGAGATCGCCGCCGGACTGCACCTCGCGGAGGCCACGGTGAAGACGCATCTGGGCCGGATCCTGCTGAAGCTGGAGCTGCGCGACCGGGTGCAGGCCGTGGTCTTCGCCTACGAGAACCGGCTCATACGCCCGGCGTGAGGAGACACTCAGGCGAGGGTGGCCCGCCCTGTTCAGGTGAGAACAGGGCACGCCCGACCGGACGTCATTCCTTCGCCGGCGCCTCGACGCTCCACAGGCGCCCGTCGGGGTCACGCAACGTCAGCCGCTTGGTCCCGTAGTGGGTCTCCTCGAACGGCGTGACCACGTCGAAGGACGGGTCGGCCGGGAACGCCTCGGCGTCCGCGACCCGCAGCACGACCTGGGTGTCGGGCCGCTGTTCCTCGGGGACTTCGGCGAGGAGCAGGTAGGGGCCGTCCCCGCGCCGGAACAGGCCCGAACCGTGGTCGGTCGCGAACTCCACGTCGAAGCCCAGCGCCTGCAGGAACTTGGCGCTCTTGCCCCAGTTGTGGGTCTCCAGATAGACGCCTTCGATGCCCTCGGTAGCCATGTCATGTCTCCTTTTCTCCTGGGGGCGGCCCGTCCTCATGGGCCGACAGATAGGCGCGCAACGCCTCGGCCACGAGGGCCGAGAGCGACATCTCGGCTTCGATGGCGTGGTGCTTCACCTGCCTGATGAGAGTCAGCGGCAGATAGACGTTGAACTGCTTTACCTCCTCGGTGGCCATGGCCATAATGCTAGCATCCTAGGAACCAAGGATCCTAGGGACGAGGCCCCTCGTCTCCGTTCCCAGCGCGACGAACCGCGCAGCAAGGAGGATCTGGACCATGGCACGCAAGTGGTGGACGCTGGTGGTGGCGTGCGCCGCGACGTTCATGCTGCTGCTCGACATCACGATCGTCGTCGTCGCGCTTCCGGACATGCAGCACGCGTTGGACGCGAGCTTCGGCGACCTGCAGTGGGTGACCGACGCTTACGCGCTGACCCTCGCGGCGCTCCTGCTCACCTCGGGGTCCCTCGCCGACCGGTTCGGCAGGCGGCTGCTGTTCCTCATCGGCCTGACGGTCTTCACGGCCGGCTCGCTGCTGTGCGGCGTCGCGCAGGACCCGCTGACGCTGATCGCCTCCCGGGCGGTCCAGGGGGTCGGCGGCGCGGTCATGTTCGCCACGTCGCCGGCACTGATCGCCACCACGTTCCAGGGCCGCGAACGCGGCATCGCCTTCGGCGTGTGGGGCGCCGTGGCCGGCGTGGCCACCGCCCTCGGCCCGATCCTCGGGGGCGCGATCACGACCTGGATCAGCTGGCGCGGCATCTTCCTGGTCAATCTGCCGATAGGTGTCGCCGCGATCGCCGCCGCCGTGCGCCGGGTGGACGAGTCGCGCTCGCCGTACGCTTCCCGGATCGACTGGCCGGGGGTCAGCACGCTGACCGCCGGGCTCTTCAGCCTCGTGTACGCGCTGATCAGGGCGGGCGAGACGGCGTGGAGCGACCGCGGGGTCGTGATCTGCTCCGTCCTGGCGGCGGTGTTCCTGGCAGCGTTCCTCGCGGTCGAGGCGAAGGTGTCCGAGCCGATGTTCGACCTGTCGCTGCTGCGGACCCCGACGTTCCTCGGCGGTTCGATCGCCGCGTTCGCCATGAACGCCTCGCTGTTCGCGATGTTCCTGTACCTCGTGCTGTACCTCCAGAACGCCCTCGGCCACAGCCCCCTGGGCGCCGGCGCCCGGCTGCTCGTCGTCTCGGCCTGCTCGACCGTCGCCGCGACAGTGGCGGGCCGGCTGTCGAGCCACGTCCCGGCCAGGTGGCTCATCGGTCCGGGCCTCATCCTGGTGGGCGTCGGCCTGTTGCTGATGACGGGACTGGACGCCGGATCGGAGTGGACGCACCTCGTCCCCGGATTCGTCGTCGCGGGCATCGGCAGCGGCATGGTCAACCCGCCGCTGGCCTCGACCGCGGTGGGCGTCGTACCGGTCCACCGCTCCGGCATGGCCTCCGGTGTGAACCAGACCTTCCGGCAGGTCGGCATCGCCGTCGGCATCGCCCTGTACGGCTCGATGTTCTCGTCGTCGCTGCATTCCGGCCTGAAGGAGCGGCTCGGCTCCACTCCGGAACTGCGCGGCTACACCGGCCGACTCGCGGACGCCGTACATCGCGGCGATCCCGGCCAGGTGATCGGCTCCGCGGCACCGCAAGACCGCGGCCGGCTCTGGGAGGCGGCGGGGGCGGGCTTCGCGTCGTCTCTCAACGACCTGCTGCTCGCCGGCGGCATGGTGGCCGTCGTCGGCGGCATCCTGGCTTTCGCGCTCATCCGCGGCAAGGACTCCGTGCCGCCCGGAGGCGGCCGGGAGCAGCCGCAAGGCGCCAACACCCCTGCGGCGCGGCCCTCATCGACCCACCCCGCCGACTCCGGGGCACGAGACTCTACTCGCGGCCATTAGCGCCGAGCGCCGAACCGGCGGGTCAGCCGCGTCCGGCGGGGGCCGCCTCCGCCGAGCCGGGCGGCCCCGGCGGCGCGCTCGGCGTCGGTCCGACCTCCAGGAGCCGTTTCAGGGCGCCGTGGACGCAGGCCGGCGACATCTGAAGCCGACGTAGCCGATGCCCAGGACGAGGAGGATGGTCAGAACGTGGCGAGGGTCTTCATGCGGCGCCCCTGATCTTGCGGACGTGTCGGGTGTACCGGGCGGATCCGGCCAGGTGCCAGAGCCACCGGACGGGACGGGGCAGCGTGCCAAGGATCTCGGACCGCTCGGCGGGGGTGGCCTCCTCCAGCACGGCCCCGAGGAAGATCAGCTGCTTGGGCTTGGGCGTGGTGGCCTAGAAGTGCTCGGCCATCCGGTTCCACTCCTGCGCGCTCACGTGCCGCTCGGCGACGGGCAGCAGTTCCTTCTCCTCGTCGTTGAGGTGCTCCAACAGGACGGCGCGGTGGTCCCAGGGCGCGGCCACCAGTTCGTCGCGCTCGGCCTCGCCGGCCGCCGACGCCCACCGGGGCAGCGTCTCCTCGACCTTGGCCAGGGTGGCGGCGACCCGCTCGTGCTGCTCCTCCATGCGCAGCACCAGATCGGCTTCCAGATCGACTCTGGCCAGCAGCCGCGACTCGCGGCGGAAGACGCGGTGCGCGACCACCATCTCGTGAGTGTTCGGTTCCGTCATGGGCACAGCCTCCGGCGCGCCCCTTGGAAGGCGGTTGGAGCCGCGCTTGGAAACCCCACGATGTGGGGCGATGGTGTGGATTCGGGCGCTCGGTCCCTTCACGGCCGAGGTCGACGGGGAGCCGGTGCCGCTCGGTGGCCCGTTGCAGCGTGCCGTGCTGGCCGTACTGGTGGCCGCACGTGGGCAGGTCGTCTCCGCCGACCGCCAGACCGTCACCCTGCTGGAGCGGCTGCTCGCCGAGCCGGATCTCGAGGCGGCGGTCCGGTGCATGCTGCTGGACGCCTACGCCTGCGAGCTGGCCGCGGCGGGGTTGCCCGCGGCGCGGGCGGCCGCCGAGGAGGCCGTGGCGCTGGCCACCGCGCTCGACGACCCGGCGTTGCTCTGGCGAACGCTGTCCACGCTCTCCTACGACCTCGATCCGGCGCTCGACTGGCGCCGGCGGCAGGAGCTGGGAGAGCGCATCGCGACCGCGGACTCGCCGGGCTACCAGCGGTACGGGCTGTTCGTCCAGGCCTCCGCCGCGGCCGGCGCGGGGGAGCCGGAGCGAGTGAAGGCGCTCGTCGCGCAGTCGCTGGAACTGGCCAGGAAGTACCGGATGGCCGAGCCGGTCGGCGTCGCCGAGTGCGCCCTCGCCACGCTCCTGCACATCTCGGGCCGCTCGGACGAGGCGCGCTGCCTGTACGCCGAGGCGGCCGCGCGGATGGCCGCCCACGGCTCGCTGCACGCCACCGGCTACGGCCTGCTGGCCGAACTGTCCACCTACGCCGATGTCCCGGCCGGGGGCGTCGTGGGCGAGGAGTTCATGGCGTTGGCGGCCGCCCTGCTTGACGGCCACGGTGCGCTCGGCGCCGACGCGGCCGCCATCGCGCTGACCGCGCAGGGGAGGCTTGAGGAGGCGCGCGAAGCCCGAGCCAAGGCTGGGCCGATCCCGCCCGACTACTTCTTCCCGGTCTTCGCCACCTTCCGGGCCATGGCCGTGATCGCGCTCGGCGAGGTCTCCGCGGCCAAGGAGGTGTACGAGGCGTTGCTGCCGTACGAGGACGGGCCGCCCGCAGGGACCGCCAGCCTGTCGATCGCGCTGCGGCCGGTGGCCCACACGCTCGGTGAGCTTGCCCGGCTGCTCGGCCGCGAGGACGCCGCCCGTCGCCACCTCACCCGTGCGGCCGCCGTCGCCTTCCGCTGGGGCGCCGACCGCTGGGCCGCAGAGTCCCACGCCGCCGCCGGCCGCCTCTCATAGCGCGTCAGGCGAGGATGGCATAGACGGTGGTGGCGTGGGCCGAGGGCTCGGTGGCGCCGTCGGGGATCATGGTGACATCGCAGAAGGCCAGCGTGCGCCCCAGCTTGGTGATCCGGACGTGGAGCAGCACGTCCTTGCCCATGACCGGCCGCTGGAACGTCGTCGACTGCTGCACCGTCGTCATCGGCACGAACCCGCCGCGGGCTGCGGAGATGGCCACCACGGTGGCGGTGTCGGCGGCGGCCATCATGGCCTGGCCGCACAGCCCGCCGCCCTCCCTGGCCAGCGAGTCTGACCACGGCAGGCGCACGATCGCATGGCGCTCGCCGACCTCCTCCACGGCCAGCCCGAGTTCCTGGATCCAGGGGGCGAAGTAGTCCCTGAGAATCGCGTCTCCGTCTTCAGGTGTCACGGAGACATCATGCACGCGGCATATGCGTGTGGAGAACGTCTTCCTGCCGTCCACTATGAGAGCGACGTGCTGTACGAGCTGTTCGGCGAGCGGGCCCGACTGGAACTCCAGCCTTGCCGCCTTCCTCCGGCAGGGTTCCGTCCCCGAGCGGGGTGGCACGCTCAAGGATGTTCCGGTGGTCAGGCTTACCTTGGACGAGGCCACCGGCGGTCGCGCCGACCTGGAAAACGACGAGATCCCGCCCGATCGAGGTGATCGGACGGGATCTCGTCAACCAACTGTCAGCCGTCTCAAGAACGGCCCGCTGTGGAGCTATGGGGATTCGAACCCCAGACCTCCTCCATGCCATGGAGGCGCGCTACCAGCTGCGCCATAGCCCCTCAGGTTTCGTGTCGCCGGTCTCTCGCCCCAGCGGCACCACGCCAGTGTATAGGACATCGGGGACCACTCAGAAACCGTCCGCGCGCGGCGGACGCGGCGCAACCGCCCGGCCTCCGGGGGAGGCGGCGGCCCGGGGTGGTGGGCCGGGACGCCGAGCGG
>NZ_JBSFPS010000331.1:0-9924 GCF_053588315.1 Streptosporangium sp. NPDC003464
CTTGCCGGGCGCGGCGGCCCACCGGCCCGTGGCTGCCACCGGCGTGCCGGCCGGCGCGTAGAGGAAGGCGATGCGAAAGCCGCCCACGCACCCGGCGTACCTCACGCCGAGGGGGCCAAGGGGTTCACGGATTCACCGTGAGCCCGCCCAGCACGTCGTACATCTGCTGCGTGGTCAAAGGCGCGACGGGAAGCGGTCCTCGGACGGCCTCCGTACGCAGCCCGTCGAGCAGGAAGGCGACGCCCCGGCGCCACGCGCCGGGCGCGGCGCCGGCGGCTGCGCGAGCGAGCAGAGCGCTGCTGCCGAAGACGAGCAGAAGGTCCTCGCTGGTGAAGTCCGGGCGCAGGGAGCCGGCCCGCTGGGCGCGCTCGATGATCCGGGTGGAGGCGGCCTGCGCCCGGCCGCAGACGGCCATCAGCAGCTCGGCACGCGGATACCGGCCGCTGACCACGTCGGCGACGGCGGGGTCGGTGGCCTGCAGCTCGCAGACCTTCTCGATGTAGTAGGCGAATCCGTCCCAGGCGTCGCCAAAGGACAGGGCGTGCTCGGCGACCTCGTCGAGGCGGCCTGCGGCCAGGTCGGTCACCACCTCGTCGATGAGCGCCTCGCGGGTGCCGTAGAGGTTGTACAGGGTGCCGTGGCTCACCCCGGCCCGGCGGGCGATCTCTTTCAGCGGCACCTTGAGGCCGCGCTCCTGGAAGAGCTCGGCGGCGGCCGCCCGTAGTCTTTCCGCGTTGCGTTGCGCGTCGGCCCGCATCCGGTCGTTCCTCCTGGCTGTGGCGTGGGACTCCATGGTCGCATCCTGAGGCACATCCAATTTGACCCGGGGGTCAAGTTAGATGCTACCGTCGCCCAACAAGTTGACCCCAGGGTCAAGAAAGCCGTTCATGTCAAGGAGCACTCCCATGTCCAAAGTGATCGCCGTCTTCGGTGCCGGTACCGGCCTTGGGGTGTCCGTGGCCCGCCGCTTCGGACGCGAAGGTTTCCGGGTCGCACTGGTGGCCCGCCGCAAGGACCGGCTGGACGCCCTCGCCGGGGAGCTCGGCGGCGAAGGCATCGAGGCGGTGGCCTTCTCCGCCGATCTTGCCAAGCCCTCCGAGGTGCCTGCCCTGGTGCAGATGATCCGGGACCGCCTGGGCCGGATCGACGTGGTCGAGTACGGGCCGATCAGCGGTGACACGGGCTTCACCGCCGCCACCGAGCTGGACGCGGCAACCCTGATGGAGCTGTCGCCGCTGCTCCTGTTCACCCCGGTCGAGGTGGTCCGGGCAGTGCTGCCGGAGTGGACCGAGCGCGGTGACGGTGCCTTTCTGCTGACCCAGGGCTACTCGGCGGCGCGGCCGATGCCGTACCTCAGCGGCCTGGGCCCGGTGATGTCCGCCACCCGCAACTACCTGTACTCCCTCAACGCCGAGCTGGCCGGCACGGGCGTCTACGCCGGCACCCTGAGCGTCGCCTCCCTGATCGCCCGGAGCGAGGTGGCCGCCGCGGCGCAGGCCGCCTTCACCGCGGCCGACGGCCCGAAGGTCGGCATCGTCGATCCGGACGACCTGGCCGATCAGTACTGGCGCATGTACACCGAGCGCGACCACGTCGAGCGGTTCTACCCCGACTCGCTCACTGCCTGATCACTGACGTCTCCCGTCCGCGCGTGAAGCGGTCCTGGCATCTGCAGGCATACGGCCCTTGGCTCACGACCTGTTCGACCAGGTCCGTGAACGGGACGATGCCGGTCCTGGCCGAGCAGCGGCCGAAGACGTGGGCGTGGTGGGCGGCCAGGCTGTAAGTTCCGGCGATAAATGGCCGGGTATCTCCGGCGCTACGTGGCCGAACATGATCCTTTGATGGCAAGAGTACGGCCCCACCGCGTGGCGGGACCCGCGTTGACTCATGTACGCGATAATCGCCTGTTATCACGTACATGAGCTGCCAGCCGTCGTGGTCGAGCAGGCAATTCCATCCACGAGACGGTGTGCGACTCGCGCACGTTATCCGGTACATGCCCCCGACGTCGGTGTGAACGCGGCCGCAGGCCGGAAGGTCTCGCCGCTGCGCGGCGACGGCGTCGACCTCGCCGGGGCCGCCGAGCAGTTCCTGTCGACGAACCGGATCGGCAACCCGAACACGCATCGGGCCTACGCTTCGGCGATCGACCGGACCGTCGCGGTCCTGGGTGCGGGCCGGCTGTTGGCTGAGGTCGCTGACGAGGAGATCGGAGCCGCGCTCACCCAGTTGTGGGGTGGGTGCGCGCCTGCGACGTGGAACCGCAACCGGGCCGCGATCTCCTCCTGGCTCACCTGGTGCACGACGAAGAAGCGGTGGGTAGCCCCGTCGGTGCCTGGCGATGTCGAGCGACGTCGCGAGACCCCGGACGAAACCAAGGCGGTCGCCAAGACGACGATCCACCGGCTGCTGTCGCGCCGAGATGTGCCGCTGCGGGAGAAGACCCTGTGGCGGATGCTCTACGAAACCGCCGGCCGCGCCGCCGAGATCCTCGCCCTCAACGTCGAAGACCTCGACCTCGAAGGACGCCGCGCGCCGATTCGATCCAAAGGCGGGGCGATCGAATGGGTGTACTGGGACACCGGCACCACCCATCTCCTGCCCCGGCTCCTCCGACTGCCCGACGGGACGCAGCGCACCCGGGGGCCGCTGTTCCTGTCCGACGGCCCGCGGCAGCCGATATCTGTCCATACACCGACCGGGCCCGCCTGGGCTACGACCGCGCCCGCGTGCTGCTAGAGAAGTACGCCGGACTCAACCTCCACCAGCTCCGCCACTCCGCCGCCACTCATCTCGGCGACGCCGAAGTTCCCCTGCAGCTCGTCATGGCCAAGACCCGGCACAAGAATCCCCGCACCGCCATGCGCTACACCCGGCCAGGCAGCGAAGTAATCGCCGCTGCCACCGAGCACCTCGCGCCACCCCGCCGACGCCACTAACCAGCAGGAATTCCGGCCGCGGTGTCTTTCTCCTGTATTCCGGCTGCCCCCAGCGATGACCTGCGCGGACAGGGCTTGGCGCACGATCCGGTTCCGATGTTCCTCGGACCCCGACCCGCGCCGTCAGCGTAGCGGCCTTGCGTGGTTGTTCTCCTTGCCGCGGAGGCTGAGATGCCCGGCGCCGTTGCGGGCGTCCGGCGGGCGCTCCGGTCCGGCGTCCTGCTCCCGAAGGCGTCCCCAGCCCCAAAGTAGCGATGAGCTAGATCACGGTTGCGGTTCGTAGTCGTCACGAATCGCGCGTACCGGGGCGTAGGGGGTGTTCCCCGTTCGATCGTGTGCCCTGTTCTCGGGGGTCGGTCAGGCGAAGGGAGCGGCGGGGATGCGTCGGGAGTAGGAGCCTGAGGAGCTGATCGCGGCGTGGACGCTGCTGGACAGCGACTGGGATCTGGTGGGGAACAAGACGGGGGCGACCCGTCTGGGCTTCGGCCTGCTGCTGAAGTTCTTTGAGCAGGAGGGCCGCTTCCCGCGACATGCGGGCGAGGTGCCGCGGGCGGCGGTGGACTACATGGCCGGGCAGGTGAAGGTCGACGCTGCGCTGTTCTCGGAGTATCGGTGGTCGGGGTCAACGATCGAGTACCACCGGGCGCAGGTGCGGGAGGCGCTGGGGTTTCGGGAGTCGACCCGGGCGGATGAGGACGTGCTAGCCGGGTGGCTGGCGAAAAAGATCTGTCCGATGGTGTTCACCGACGAAGGGCTGCGTGCGGCGCTGCTGCCTCGCTGTCGGAAGTTAAAGATCGAACCGCCGGGCCGGATGGACCGGATCGTGGGTGCGGGCCGGGCCCGGTTCGAGCGGAAGTTCTGCCTGCATGTGCTGAACGGGCTGTCGGCGGACTCGGCGCGGTCGCTGTGGGAGCTGGCCACGGGCGAGGACGGGTTCCTGCTGGAGCTGAAGTCCGACCCTGGACGGCTGGGCCTGGAGACGCTGCTGGAGGAGATCGTCAAGCCGCGGCGGGCCAAGACGCTCGGGTTGCCGGCGGATCTGTTCGGCGGCTATTCGGACCGGTTGGTGGCCTCCTGGCGGGCCCGGGCAATGGCCTCGCATCCGTCGGACTTCGCGGCCAACCCGCCGGCGACCCGGTTGACGTTGATGGCTGCGCTGGCCTGGTCGCGGACGACGGAGATCACCGACGCGCTGGTCGATCTGTTCATCGGCCTGGTGTCGAAGATCAACACGCGGGCGGAGCGGAAGGCCGAGCGGGCGATCGAGGCCGAGTCCCCGACACGACTCGTCGTCACCTTCGACGATGCCCCTGGCGCCGGACCGTCGAGAGAATCGTCGGTCGTCACCTTTCTCGTCGAACCGCACGAAGACATCGTCCGTCTCACCGTGACCCACGAGAACCTGCCCAACCAGGCGATGCTCAACGGGATCGCGCACGGATGGCCGGCCGTACTGACGAACCTCAAGTCGCTGCTTGAGACCGGTGAGGTCCTCCCACAGGCGCCATGGGAGATGTATCGGGCGCACGCCTGAGAAGGCAGCCGCCGCAGCCTTGCCACATGAACACCGCGCACGACCACAGAAACACGACCACAGAAAGAAGAAGGACGTGCTGGACACCGCCCCGCTCCGGAACGCTTACCGTGCCCTGCTGGACGCCGCGGCCACAATGGCCGACTCTGGTGACACCAGTCCCGCCCCGCCGGCCGGCGAGTGGAACGCCGACCAGATCCTGGCGCACGTCGCCATCGTCACTGCCACCACCATCGCCGCCGCCTCCTCCGTCGCCTCGGCGACGAACGCCACCTACGACAACCGCACAGCCCAGGACACCTGGACCATCGAACGCGTCATAGCGCGCGCCGGCGGCAACGCGGGGCTTCGGGAGCGTATCCGCCTCCAAGGGGACGCCCTCTGCGCACTCGGCGGGCCTGCGCTGAGCGAGGCCGAACTCGACACACCGGTGCCCACCCTGCTCCTGTCCAACGGCACAGTCCTGGTCGATCAGCTCGTGCCGCTGAGGGACCTCATCACAGGCCTTGCGGACGTGGAGCTGCCCACCCACACCGAACAGCTCCTGGCCCTACTGCCGGACGGCGCCCAAGCCGAGTCGACATGGCCTGTATGACTTCGGGGATGTCGGCGGCGCCGAACTTGGTCACGGTGTCGCGGCTAGTGCGGTAGGCGCAGTCCTGCGACGAGGATTTCGGCCAGTCGACGTGCGTCGTAGCCGGGATCGCCGTCCGCACCGATGCAGAGGTTGCCGACTCCGCGCATGAGTTCGTAGGCACTGATGTCGGAGCGGATCTCTCCAGCGGCCGCTGCGGCTCTGAGCAGCTGGGCGCAGACGGGCACGAGGCGGTCGAGGAAGTAGGCGTGCAGCGTGTCGAAGGCGGCGTTGTCGGACTGGAGCACCGCGGCGAGTCCGTGCTTGGTGACCAGGAAGTCGACGAAGAGACTGATCCACCGTCCCAGTGCGGCACAAGGAGTCGGGCTGGTCGCCAGGAGTGTTGGACCGGCCTCGGCGCAGGCGTCGACCTGGTGCCGGTAGACGGCGATGATGAGGTCCGCCCGCGTCGGGAAGTGGCGGTAGATCGTACCCAGCCCGACGCCGGCCTTGGCCGCGATGTCGCGTACGGGCGCTTCCACGCCTGACGTGACGAAGGCCGCGGCAGCCGCGTCGAGCAGGGCCTCCTTGTTACGCCGGGCGTCCTTCCGTCTGGACTGGGCCGCGCGCTCTGCGCCCTGGTCGCTGTCGTTCACCGCGCTCCTCCGCCGTCATCGCACTTGCAAACCGGAACCGTGTTCCGTATGGTTTCGGAACCAGGTTCCGTTTTGCTCATGATGCCAGAGCGGGAGCCTGACATCCAAGCCACTCATCGCCACCACGTTCCACCCGCAATGAGGAGACACACGGTCATGCAGTACCGCAATTTGGGCCGTACCGGTGTGCAGGTCAGCACTCTCGCGCTCGGCGCGATGAACTTCGGCAAGATCGGGCGCACCACCCAGGACGAGGTCACCGCCATCGTCGACGCCGCCCTTGAGGCCGGGATCAACCTGATCGACACCGCCGACGTGTACAGCGGTGGCGAGTCGGAAGAGATGGTCGGCAGAGCCATCGCCAGCCGCCGAGAGGACATCGTGCTGGCCACCAAGGCGGGCCTGCCGATGGGCGACGAGCGCAACCATCAGGGCGGTTCGCGCCGCTGGCTGGTCACCGCACTGGACGACAGCCTGCGCCGTCTCGGTGTCGACCACGTCGATCTCTACCAGATCCACCGGTGGGACCCCCGTACCGGCGACGAGGAGACGCTGTCGGCTCTGACCGACCTGCAGCGCGCAGGGAAGATCCGTTACTTCGGCTCCTCGACCTTCCCCGCCTACCGCATCGTGCAGGCACAGTGGGCCGCCCGCGAGCTCCACCTGAGCCGCTACGTCACGGAACAGCCCAGCTACTCGATCCTGCAGCGCGGGATCGAGGCCCACGTCCTGCCGGTAACCGAGGAATACGGACTCGGTGTGTTGGCGTGGAGCCCGTTGGCCTCGGGCTGGCTGTCGGGTGCGATCCGCGAGGGCCGGGAGATCACCAGCAACCGCTCAGCGTTCATGCCGCAGCGTTTCGATACCACCGTCCCCGCCAACCGGGCCAGGCTCGAAGCCGTCGAGCGGTTGGCCGAGGTCGCCGACGAGGCCGGCCTGACCATGATCCAGCTCGCGCTCGGATTCGTGACCGCGCACCCTGGCGTGACCGGCGCGCTCATCGGCCCCCGTACGCTGGACCACCTGCACTCGCAACTCGCCGCCGCGGACACCGTGCTCTCCGCCGACGTACTCGATGCGATCGACGCCATCGTGGCCCCCGGCACCGATCTGGCCGCGCACGAGAAGAACGACACTCCGCCCGCGCTGCTCGACCCGTCCCTGCGACGCCGCTGATCGACAGCGGTTGGCGGTACCGGCCGCCAGGAGCGTAAAGTGCCACGTCACGGCCACTGTGTCGGCGGTCCGGCCCGGACCACGACGCGCCGCCGGAGACGCCGGCGTTTCGGCGCTGACTGCGAGCACCGTTCGATCGGGCCGGCATCGGTCGAACAGGGCGACTCAGGCGTCCTTTACGGCCGGCCGACCGGCGGGATCAGCCCGCGTTGCCGAGTTCTCCGGTTCACGCCGGGTGAGCACCAAGGGGGCGTCCTCGGTGATGGCGACCGTGTGCTCGGAGTGGGCCGTGCGCGAGCCGTCGGCCGACCGGATGGTCCAGCCGTCGGGGTCGTAGACGATCCGGTCGGTCGTGCGGGCGAACCAGGGTTCGAGCGCGAGCGTCAGGCCCGGCCGGAGCTTCAGGCCGCGGCCCGCCCGGCCCCTGTTGGAGACGTGGGGCCCCTCGTGCATGGTGCGGCCGATGCCGTGGCCACCGAACTCGGTGTTGACCGGGTAACCGTAGTCGTGGGCTACCGCCCAGATGGCCGCCGAGATGTCACCCAGGCGGTTGCCCGGACGTGCCACCTCGATCGCCGCCTCCAACGCCTCCTCGGTGGCGCGGATGATCCGCAGGTCCTCCTCGGCAGCGGTCCCGACGACGACCGTGCGTGCCGAGTCGGCCACCCAGCCGTCGACGCTGACCGCGAGGTCCGCGCTGAGCACGTCCCCGTCGCGCAGCGTGTAGTCGTGGGGCAGGCCGTGCAGGACGGCGTCGTTGACCGACAGGCAGATGACGTTGCGGAACGGGCCGCGCCCGAAGGACGGCGCGTAGTCCCAGTAGCACGACTCCGCCCCGCGCCGTTTGATCATGCCGCGCACGTGGTGCTCCAGGTCCAACAGGTTGACACCCACGTCAGCGAGCCGGCCGACCTCGGAGAGCACCTCGGCGACGAAACGCCCGGCCACATGCATGCGTTGGATCTCCGCAGGCGTCTTCAGTTCAATCACGAATACCTCGCGTCACAGGGTGTTGGTATTACTATACCGGCACCCTAGCACTTGCCGGTATAGTAATACCACCCCTATCCTCGGAGCATGGTCCGCCAACCGCTCACACCTGAGCAGATCGAAGCAGGCAGGCGCCTCGGCGCCCTGCTGCGCCACGCGCGAGCGGGACGCGACCTGGCGGAAGTCGCGCACGCGGCTGGTATCTCGCCGGAAACCCTGCGCAAGATCGAGACCGGACGGCTGCCGTCCCCCGGGTTCGGCACGATCGTCTGCCTCGGCGAGGCACTCAACGTGCCGGTTCAGGAGTTGGCAGCTACCTGGCGCGGCAACGACCTACCGCTGGAAGCCGTCTCGTAGCCGCTGTTGCGCCCGCCCACGGAGTCCCGGTGGGCCGGCCCGGTCTGGTGACGCGGCGGGCGACGGCGGGTAGTCGTCGACGGTCATGGAGTTGTAGAGGCGTGCGCTCCTGGTGGTGAGGCGGACGAGGGCGCGGCTGGGCCCCGCGGGCAGGGCGGAGATCAGGCGGGCGCCCTGGGCCAGTCCCCACACGCCGAGGTGCGAGGTGGGGATCAGGGTCTTCGCCGCGCTCAGCGCGGCCGCGTGGCTGCCGCGCACGTGCTCGGCCATTGCGCGCTCGTAGGCGGGGAAGGCGCGCTCGTGGTCACCGTCCGCCCGCGCCAGCTCCCCGGCGAGGACGTACGCGCCGACAACGGCCAGGCTGGTGCTGCCGCCGACGGCCGGGCCGGGGCAGTAGCCCGCGTCGCCGACGAGCGTCACCCTCCCCCGCGACCAGGTGTCCATGCGGAGCTGGGTGATCGAGTCGAAGTAGAACGCCGGGGTGCGGTCCAGCTCGTCCAGCCAGCGGTCCACGTCGGCGTGCATGCCGTCGAACGCACCGCGGAGCAGCTCCTTCTGCCGGGGCACGTCGTGGTGACGGTAGTGGAGCTCGCGCTCGCTCCGGAACAGGAACAACGCCCGCGCGTCGCCGAGGTGCCGCGCGCCGTACATGCCGGCAGTGCGGCCGACGCCGACGTGGATGAGGAGCTCGCCGTCGAGCCTGGAGACGTTCGGCAGGGTCAGCACCCCGAGGTAGGCCCCGGTGAAGGCGCTGAAGCGGGACTCCTTGCCGAAGACGAGGCGGCGCACGTTGGAGTGCAGCCCGTCCGCGCCGACGACGAGGTCGAAGCGGCGCGGCGCGGCGTTCTCGAACCGCACCTCGCCGTCGGGCGAGATCGCGCTGATCGAGTCGCCGAAGACGTACTCGACGTCGTCTCGCGCGGCGTCGTAGTAGATCTCGCTCAGTTCGTCGCGCATGATCTCGACGTGCCGGTCGGAGGTGGCGCTGAAGATCTTGGAGAGGTCCACCCGCACGGGGCGCCGTGCGCCCTCCTGACAGACGGTCATCCGGTCGGTGCCGGTGGCCCGCTCCTCGATGCGTGGGAGCACGCCCATCTTCTCCGAGATGTTCATCGCGGGCCGGAACAGGTCGACCGCGTGTCCGCCCGTCTTGCGCAGTGCGGGGGCCCGCTCCACGACGGTGACCTCGAAGCCGTGTCTCGTGAGCCAGTAGGCCAGCACCGGACCGGCGACGCTGGCGCCGGAGACGAGAATCCGCATGGTATCCCTCCTTCTTGTCATTCAGCCCACCCGTACGGCGTGGATCGCGCTGCAGCAGGCCAAGACCGACTGGCACCGCCGCGCCGCCCTGTACGGGCTGGCCGGCTCCCACCTGATCGACTGGCGAGAGACCCGGCTGGGCGAACGGTTCGAGATCACCACCATCGGCACCAACCGGCGCGCCTCCGCCCTGGCCGGCCACGACCTGGAGGAGCGCATCGCCGAGCACGAGGGTCTGCCCGCCTCCCGGGTGAAAACCCGGCCCGCGACGATCGCCGGCCGTCTGCTCATCAACGTCCGCTACAAGGACCCCTGGGCCGATGACCTGCCGCATCCGCTGCTCGACCCCACCCCGGAGATCCTGCTGCCGCGCACCGCGGACGCCCGCGAACCGATCATCATCGGCATGGACCCCGAAACCGGCCGGCCGCTGCA
>NZ_JBSFPS010000332.1:0-9859 GCF_053588315.1 Streptosporangium sp. NPDC003464
GTGCGCGCGGCGCGCGCACCCCGGATGACTACACGCCGAGCGAGTCCGCCTGTGTCCCGGCCTCCGCCGGGGCCGCCGACCTGGCCCTGCGCATGAGCAGCAGGGTGAGCACCGCTCCCGCGGCCGCGACCGCTCCGGCGCCGATGAAGGCGCCCTGGAAGCCCTCGGTCAGCCTGGGGAGATCTCCCAGCTCGGCGGCGCCCCGGGAGGTGGCGATCGCGGTCATGACCGCGAGCCCGAGAGCCGAGCCGACCTGGTAGGTGGTGTTGACGATGCCCGAGGCCAGGCCGCTCTCCTCCGGCCGCACCCCCGACATGGCCGACATCATCGCCGGGATGTAGGCCAGCGACATGCCGACCGCCGCGACCAGCGACGCCGGCAGCACGTCGGAGGCGAACGCCCCGTCCGGCCGCACCAGGGACAGTCCCGCCACGCCGGCGGCCAGCACGAGCAGGCCCAGGACGATGAGCGGCTTGGCGCCGAAGCGTCCCAGCAGCCGGGCGGTGATGCCGATCATGAAGATCATGATCGCGATGGTCATCGGCAGCAGCGCGGCCCCGCTGGCGAAGGCGCCGTAGCCCAGGACCTGCTGCAGATAGAGGTTGAGGAAGTACCACATCGGGATCCACGCCGCGCCGAGCAGCGCCATCGCCAGGTTGGCCGGCGCCAGGCCCGGGGTGCGCCAGATGCCGAGCGGCATGAGCGGCTCTCGGACGGTGCGCTGGATCACCAGGAACAGCGCCAGCAGCGCGATCGCTCCAGCCAGCTCCAGCAGCGTGGCCGGTGAGCTCCAGCCCTGTTCGGGAGCGCGGACGATGGCGTAGACGGCCAGGGCGATCCCCGCGGTGACGGAGACGGCGCCCAGCACGTCGACCGAGCCGCGCCGGCCCTGGACGGCGGGCAGCAGGGCGGGGACGGCGGCCAGGGTGGCCAGACCGATCGGCACGTAGACGATGAAGACCCACGGCCAGCTCAGGTACTGCGTGATCACTCCGCCGAGGAACACTCCGGCGGTGCCGCCGGCCGGCGCGGCGGCGCCGTACAGGGCCATGGCCTTGCCCAGCTCGCGCGGGTTGTGCCCGAAGAGCATCATGAGCAGGGTCATCGAGGCGGGGGCGATGAGCGCGCCGCCGATTCCCTGGACGCCGCGGCCGACGATCTCGACCCAGGCGTTGCCCGCCGCCGCGGCGACGATCGAGCCGGCGATCAGGATGACCCAGCCGGCAGTGAAGATCTTGCGGGCGCCGAGCAGGTCCGACAGCCGCCCGCCGAGCAGCAGCAGGCCGCCGAAGGCGATGACGTAGGCGTTGAAGACCCACTGCAGGTCGCCCTGGGAGAAGCCGAGGTCGCGCTGCATGTCCGGCAGCGCGACGCCGATGATGGAGGTGTCCATGATGACCATGAACTGCGCGGCGGCGAGCACGACGAGTGCCTGCCACCTGCGTGGATTGACGGCGTTCATGCCGCACTCCTGATTCCTCGCATCCTCGCCGGGTGGCAGGATGCGTCGTGGGGGTTGGTGTGATCGGAGTCGGACCGGCCCCGCGGGTGGGCGTGCACGCCGATGCGCGCCCACCCCTGTTGTTCTCCGGGACGCGCGTCCCGGGACGTTCTCCCCGGGACGCGCCTTTCTCTAGAAGGCGCCGACGGGTGCGGCGCCGGCCAGCGTGTAGCCCGCCTGCTCCACCGCCGCGCGGATGTCCTCGTCGGAGAAGCCCGCTCCGCTGACGGAGACCGAGCCGCTCGCCAGGTCGACCTGGACGCCGGTAACGCCGCCGACCTTGCCGATCTCGGAGGAGACCGACGAGACGCAGTGGCCGCAGGTCATCCCGCTGACCGTGTAGACGCTCGCGTCCGCGCCGACCGCCGCCGCCTGCGTGGAGGCGCTGTCCTGGGTGCCGCACGCACATGCCGTGCACATGGGATTCTCCTCTCGCCTATACCCCGGCGGGGTATCGCTGCGGCAGTAACATACCCCTAGGGGGTTTTATTTCTCAAGTCCGGCGCGGGATGGATCTCCGGCGGGATCCCGCCGGGGTGGATGTCCCGCGGAGCCGTGCGGGCGGGCCGTTCCGAGGATCGGCGGCCGGGGCCGCGTCCGGCCCCCGCCGATCCCGGGGCCGAAAAGACCGTCGGGCGGAGAACAACTCCGAGGGATCGCGCATCTAACGGTTCATGATCAGAACGTCGGCCAGGCGTGCGGCGCACGGCCGTCCGGGGCTCCTCGGGGCCTCCTGAGACACCCGGCGAGGTGAGGGGCCCCGCCTCGCCGGGGATGTCGTCTTCTTCCCGTGTCGCGAGCGCGCAGGGGCCGCTCGCGCCCATTGATGGAGCAAACGATTGCTTGCTATACGACGGGGGACCATCGGCCTGGGTGTCCTCACCCTGGCCTTCCTGACCTTCCTGACCCTCCTGGCCTGCGGGCCGGCCAAACTCTCCCTGGCCGAGAGCCGGGGCAAGGTCACCTGCCAGGGCGACCAGTTCTCCACCGTGCCGGCGACCGACGCGATGAGCGGACGGCTCGCCTTCGTCGGTCTTCCCCCGGTCGACCTGGGCAAGGACATCGACTGGCGCACCGACCCCTACGGAAACCGCTCGTGGGCGCTGAACCTGCACACGCTGCGCTGGATGGGGCGGCTGGTCGTCGACTACGAGGCCACCGGGCGGCGCGACCGCCTCGACCGCGCCGTCGAGATCGCCGAGGACTGGGTGCGCGACAACCCGCGCGGCGGGCCCGGCACCAGCGAGTGGGCCTGGGCCGAGCACCCGGTCGCGCTGCGGGCCCCGGCCCTGGTCTGCCTCAGCGCCCACGTCAAGGATGACTGGCTGGCCGCCACGCTGGCCGAGCACGCCGAGATCCTGGCCGACGCCGCCCTCTACAAAGGTGGCCACAACCACGGACTGGACCAGGACATCGCGCTGCTGGCCATCGGCTGCCGCTTCGGCGAGCAGGACTGGACGGCCCTGGCGCTGCGCCGGATGAGCGCCTCGGCCAGGCTCGCGATCGACGGGCAGGGCGTGCTGCGCGAGCAGGCTCCCCGCTACGGGGTCTACGTCCACCAGCGGCTGGGCGTCGCGATGGAGGAGGCCCGCGACTGCGGGGTGGCGGTCCCCGCCGACCTCATCCGGCGCCGGCGGTCGCTGGAGACCTACGTCGCCCACGCCACCCAGCCCGACGGCCGCCTGGCGCCCATCGGCGACAGCCCCGCCGACCTGCGCCCGAAGGGATTCCCCGCCGAGCGGCAGACCGTGAAGGTCTTCGACGGCGGCTACGTCTTCGGCCGGACCGCCTGGAACGACGCCGGCTCGGCCTACTACTCGATCCGGTTCGGCCCCGGCCGCGCGCTCCACGGTCACGAGGACCACCTCGGCGTGACCTACCACGCACAGCGGCGCGACCTCCTGGTGGAGGCGGGCTTCCACTCCTACGAGAAGACGCCCTACCAGAGGTGGACGCTCTCGCCGCAGGCCCACAACGTCCCCGTCGTGGTCGGCGCCGGCTTCCGGGAGGGCACGGCCGCGCGCCTGCTGCAGGCGGCCACGGGCCCCGGCCGGCAGTCCTTCCGGCTCACCGACGACGCCTACGGCGTCAGCCGTACCCGGTCGGTGCTGGTCGAGCACGGCGGCGACTTGATGGCCGTGCTCGACACGGTGCCGCGGGGACGGCAGGTCCGCCCGCTGTGGCACCTGGGCCCCGGGCTCGACGCGACCGCCGTGGCTGGCGGGAGGGTGGTCCTGGCCGACGGACGGTGGAAGGCGTCGCTGCTCCAGCTCCAGCTGCCCGCGTGCACGCCGATCGGCGGTCAGTCGGTGCGCCCGGAGGAGATCTCACCCGGCTACCTGAGGAGGGTCTCGAGCACGACGGTGCTCTCCCCGGCCGCGAGGTCCCTGCTGACCGTGATCGTGCCGGGCACCGCCGACCCGGAGATCTCCTGCTCCGGGGGGAGGGTGCGGGTCCGCACCGCCGCGGGCGTGGTCTCCTTCACGGCCGACCTGTCCAGGGGACTCGCCTGAGGCCCCCCGCGCCTTCACGGCCGGCCGTCCGCCCGCGTCCGCGGTCCGGCGGCCGGCCGGTCACACCCCGCCCTCGTGCGTCGCGGTCTGCGCCTTGGCCAGCTCGGAGTGGCGGTAGGAGTAGGTGAAGTACACGACCAGGCCGATCAGGAACCACACCGCGAAGCGCACCCACGTCTGCCACTGCAGGTAGGTGATCAGCCAGAGCGAGAAGACGACGCCGATCGCGGGCACCACCGGCATCGCCGGGCAGCGGAAGGTCCGCGGCAGGTCGGGCTGCCGGTAGCGCAGCACGATCACCGCCGTGCACACGACCGCGAAGGCGAGCAGGATGCCGATGTTGGTCAGCTCCGCCGCCTCCCTGATGGGCAGGAAGCCGGCGATGAGGGCCGAGGCGATGCCGATGATCCACGTCACGCGCGTCGGCACGTGCCGTGTCGGGTGTGTCTTGGCGAACCACTTGGGCAGGAGCCCGTCGCGGCTCATCGAGAACCAGACGCGGCTCACGCCGAGCATGAACGTGAACATCACGGTGAGGATGCCGATGATCGCCCCGACCGCGATCACGTCGGCCAGGCGGTTCAGGCCCACCGACTGGAACGCCGTGGAGAAGCCGCTCTCCTTGTCGATCTCCGTGTAGTGCTGCATGCCGGTCAGCACCAGGCAGGCCAGCACGTACAGGACCATCGAGATGGCGAGCGAGTAGACGATCGCCTTCGGCATGTGGCGCTGGGCGTCCTTGGACTCCTCCGCCGCCGTGCTCATGGCGTCGTAACCGAAGACGGCGAAGAAGACCGTGGCCGCCCCAGTGATGGCGCCCCCGATGCCGTAGGGGAAGAACGGCGTGTAGTTGCTGGTGTTGATGTAGAAGAAGCCCACGATGATGACCAGCAGCACCACGGCGACCTTCAGCCCGACGACGGTCGTCTCGAACCGGGCGGCGTTCCGCATGCCGAGGTTCAGCAGGTAGGCGATCAGCAGGCACAGTATGGCGGCGAACAGGTCCACCCGGTGCCCCGCGCCCGTCCCCGGGGCCCCCAGCATCCAGGCGGGCAGCTGCGCGCCCAGGTCGCTGATCAGGAACGAGAAGTATCCGGAGATGCCGATGGCGACGACCGCGACGATGGCGGTGTACTCCAGCAGCAGGTCCCAGCCGATGAACCAGCCCGGCAGCTCGCCGAGGACCGCGTAGCCGTAGGTGTAGGCCGACCCCGCCTTCGGGATGAGCCCGGCGAACTCCGCGTAGGAGAGCGCCGCCGCCGCGCTCGCGACCCCGGCGATCAGGAACGACACCACGACGGCGGGACCGGCCGTGCCGTTGGCGACCGTTCCCGCGAGCGCGAAGATGCCCGCGCCGATGATGCCGCCCACCCCGATCGCGGTGAGCTGCCACAGCCCCAGCACACGGGTGAGCTGCTCGGTCTTGTCACCCTCCGGTTCTTCGATGTGCTCGATGGGTTTACGGCGCAGTACGCCTGATCCCGTCTGGAATATGGCCATGAAGCATCCCCCCGCACGGCCGCAGCGGATCATATGGACCGATATCGAACCTGATGAAGGGCTCTTACCCCGTTTCACCTGCGCCGACGCTGCGCTTACCGGAGCCGGGCGGCTGGGCGGGCCCCTGCGGCCCGGGAGGCGGCGCGAGGCCGGGCCGGAGGCCGCTCCTCCGTATCCCGGGCGATCGGCGGATCTGGCCGTTACTGTGGGGAGAGCCGTTCCTTTTCCGGTCCGGGGGCCATGAACGCGATCACGCAGACTTCGACACCGTCATGAGCGAGGCATGAGTGAATCCACCGTTCGCCGCCTTCCGGCTCCGGATCGTGTTCGTCTTCCTGGCGGTGGCGGCCTCCGTGCTGGGCTGCGTCGGCATGCGGACCTACCTGCTCTCCAGGCCCGAGTTCGCGCGGTCGCCGCTGGACATCCTCTACTACGTCCTCCAGCTGTTCGTCCTCGACCCCACCCCTCTCGACGGCACGGCCCCGCTGCCGTGGACGCTGGAGGTGGCCAGGTTCGTCGCGCCCGCTGTGACGATCTACGCCCTGTTCGAGGCGGCCCGGCTCATGCTCGCCGGTGAGATCCGGCGGATCCGGGCGCGGGAGGCGCGGCGGCACGCGGTGATCTGCGGGGAGAGCCCGATGACGCGGGGGCTGGTCGAGCGGCTGCGCGCCGCCGGGCGCGACGTCGTGGTGATCACCTCCACCCCCGTCACCCTCCTGGACGACCCCCGCGTGCTCCACGTGGTCGGCGACGCCCGCAACCCCGCCGTGCTCAAGGCCGCCGGGGTCGCCAGGGCCGAGGTGCTCTACGCCTGCGAGCAGGACAGCTCCACGAACACGGGGATCGCCCTGGCCGCCCACGGTGTCCGGCGGGCCGCGCCCGGCCCGCTGGCGGCCTACGTCCTCATCCCCGACCCCGACCTCTGCACCGCGCTGCGCGCCCGGCGGCTGGGCGTGGCCGATCCGCCCGGCCTCCGGCTCGACTTCTTCAACCGCGACGAGCTCGCCGCCCGGGTGCTGCTGGACCGTGACCCCGTCGGCGAATGCCTGCCGATCATGATCTTCGGCCTCGACGGCTTCGGCCACGCGCTGCTCATCGGGCTGGCCCGCCGATGGCGGCTGCGCTCGCCGCAGCCGCAGCCGAGACTGCCGGTGACCGTCGTCGACGCCGACGCCGACGCGGCGCTGGCCACCATGCGGCGCAGATACGACTTCATCGACTCCGCCCTCGACCTGACGGCCGTCCACCCCAACCGGCTCGACGCCGAGGGCTACCGGTTCCCCGGCGTGCCGCAGCGGGTGTACGTGTGCTACCCCGACGAGGACCTGGCCCTGAAGACCGCGCTGACCACGTTGCGGCTGTGGACCGGCACGCCGCGCTCGCTGGTGATCCGGGTCGAACGACAGGGGATGTTCGACCAGGCGTTTCAGGGGGTCAGCCTCCTGGAGAACCTGGCCGGCCTCCTGCAGGTGTTCGCCGTCACCGACGAGGCCGGTGATCCGCGCCTGATCGCCGAGGACCTCATCGAGCAGCTGGCGCGGGCCATCCATGAGAACTACGTCTACGACTGCCTCCAGAACGGCGACTCCCCGGAGACCAACGACTCACTGCTCCCGTGGCCCGAGCTGCCCGAGACCCTCAAGAAGGCCAACCGCAGCCAGGCCCAGGACATCGGCCGCAAGCTCAAGGCCGTCGGCGCCGTCCTCGCCTCGCGGGTCAACCCCGAGCTCGGGTTCACCTTCACCGACGCGGAGATCGAACGGCTGGCGGCCATGGAGCACCGGCGCTGGATGGACGAGCGCGCGGAGGAAGGCTGGACCCACGGCCCCTCCCGTGACACCGTCCGCAAGCGGCACCCCGACATGGAGGACTGGGCGCGCCTGCCCGAGTCGTCCAAGGAGAAGGACCGCAACGTCATACGCCACCTGCCCGCCGTGCTGGCCATGGCCGGCTTCCAGATCGTCCGCATGGAGGGGAGCCCTCAGGAGACCGCGACCCACCGGTGACGAGGAGGCGGACGCGGCCGGTCAGCGCGGTCCGGAGGTGAGCCGGAGGCCGAGCTGGGCGTACAGCTCCAGCTGGTCGAAGTAGACACGCTGGCTGACGACGAGGTTGTCGGACAGCGCGAAGACACAGCAGCACCGCAGGCTGACACGGCGGCCCGTGGCCGGGAGCACCTCGCCCCCGGCCAGCAGGAAGGGCTCAGCCTGAGCGCCGGGACCGCCGGTGATCCGCGGTGCCCGGCCCGCCGAGGGGCGGCGCCGGCCTGTCTTCCCCGTCAAGCTCACTGTACGGCCCGCCGGCTCGCGTCCGTCGAGGTGAGGCCGCCGCCGGGGCGGGCTCCCGCTCCCGCGGCGGCGGGGGTGGGCGCGGTGATGCCCGCCAGGCGGGCCAGGCGGCGATAGGAGTCGAGCCGCTCGCCGTGGTCGAAGGTGTTCATGGTGACGAGCACCTCGTCGGCGCCGCTCCGCGCGACCAGCCCCTCCAGCGCGGGCGCGACCTCCTCCTGCGTGCCGTGGATCTGCCCCCGCAGCGCCTCCTCGAAGAGGGCGCGTTCCCGGGCCGTCATGTCCGAGGAGAGGATCTCCCCGGCCGGGGTGAGCGGAGGGAAGACGCCGCGGGTGCGCGAGACGGCGGTCGCCCACGCCTCGGGCGCCTGCAGCCGCCGGGCCGCCTCGGTGGTCCCGGCGACCGCGATGCCGGCCGCGACGATGACGTACGGCCGCGCCGACCAGGCCGAGGGCCGGAAGCCCGTACGGTAACGGGCGATCGCCTCCAGCATCCGCTCCTGCCCGGCCGCCGCCGCGATCACCAGCGGCAGTCCGTGCCCGGCCGCGATGTCCGCTCCGGTGCCCGTGGCGAGCACGTACGCGGGCACCCGCAGCCCTTCGGACGGGAACGCGTGCACCCCCGGATGCGCCTGCTGGTCGCCGGTGAAGTAGCCGAGCAGCTCGGTGAGCTGGGCCCCGAAGTCCTCCGCGTCGCGCTTGTCGTGGCCCAGCGCGCGCCGTATGCCGCCGGTGAAGCCGACCGACCGGCCCAGGCCCATGTCGATACGGCCCGGGTAGAGCGACTCGAGGACGCCGAACTGCTCGGCCACGACCAGCGGTGGATGGTTGGGGAGCATCACCCCGCCGGTGCCGATCCGGATGCGGGAGGTCGCGGCGGCGACGGCGGCGGCCAGGACGGTCGGCGCCGAGCCCGCGGCCCCGGGCACCCCGTGATGCTCCGACACCCAGAAGCGGTGGTAGCCGAGGGCCTCGGCCTCCTGGGCGAACCGTACGGTCTCGCGCAGCGCCTGTGCGTGGCCGTGCCCCCGCCGGGCGAGGGAGCGGTCCAGGATCGACAACCGTGTTGCCTGCGATGCTGCGTTCACCCTCACTCCAACACCTTCACCCCCCGGGGATTCCCCGGCCGCCGTGCGGCCCGACCCGGCGGGTCCCCGGGGCCACGGCCCGCACCCGCCCGGCCCGGAAAGAATCGTTGATTCAAGCGCTTGGTTTTCGCATATGGCCCGACGAGAAATTCCGGCGCGATGGCCGGCGCCCGGACACGGCCGACGGATATGTCCGCTGGTCGCATTGTTTACTGACTCGCGGAGTGAGTGTTTACGGCCGGAGCCGCAGGTGCCGACGTGGCTGGAGAAGGCGTATTGAGCGGGCCGGGGAGCGCCTGTCATGATTTGACATTAACGCGGGACTCCGGGGCTGCGGCAGCCGTGGGCGGGAGGCCGCGATCCGGCTGCAGGTGCCGCAACCACTGGCTGAAAGCCTATCTGAACTGGGATTTTAGGGCGCAGTGATGGTCTGCGTGCGGCGTTCCGGGAAGTGTGGGATTCCGCTTAATTCGCCGCCCGGCGGTTCCGGAGGTGCAGCGCTTATCTCAACAGAATTCCCGTTGATTTGCGGCGCGAGATGGTCGTCTGACCAAAGTATTTGACATGGATACATTGACTGATGATATGCGGCTATCTACTCTCGCGATGTCCGGTAAATTACAGAGGAGTGGCCGATGAAACGCCTCCGAAATCTCGTCCTCGCCGTGACCGCCGTCGTGCTGGCATTCGCCTTCGTCCCGACCTCCGCCTGGGCGGCCACCACCAAGATCCACAGGAACGACCAGTTCGGCGCGCTCTACTCCGGCAAGGTCAGGGCGACGTTGATCGGCAACGTATCGATCAGCACCTCACTCGCCACCGCCACCTGTAACGTCGGCGTCATCGACGGCACCGTGCAGTCGGACGGCACCATCGCCGACCTCGGTGCGCTCCTGAGCGAGGCCGGGGTGGAGCGGGCGGACGCGGTGGTCAGCACGCTGCCGTGGTCGCTGTTCCCCGGCGAGCGGC
>NZ_JBSFPS010000333.1:0-9817 GCF_053588315.1 Streptosporangium sp. NPDC003464
TCCAAAGGCAGATCAGCTGGAGTTGATCCACCCTCGCGCTTGAGCGCCTCAGCTAGCCGAGACCCATCGCGAGCCGGGTCATAGTCCTCAAACGCCGGGTCGGCCCAGTACTGCTCGAAGGTGGCAGTGAACGTCGAAAGCAGATGGGCCTGTTCAACCTGGGTGAGCCGCACGTTCCACTCCAGACCGTCCAACTGCGCGGCCTTGGAGAGGTTGGATGAGCCCACGTAGGCAGTCGAGAAGCCGGTGTGCCGGTGGAACATCCATGCTTTGGCGTGAAGTCTCGTGCTGTGCGTCTCGTAAGAGATCTTGACCGTGGCACCAAGGGCAACCAAGCGATCCAGCGCGGCCCTATCCGTAGCGCCGATGTAGGTCGTGGTGATCACTCGCAGCTCACCACCTCTGGCGATGAACTCCTTGATCGGCCCTTCGATGAGGCGCAGGCCGTACCACTTGATGAAGGCGCAGATCAGGTCCACTCGATCAGCGGTCGCAAACTCACGCTTAACTTCAGTGCCAATGCTCGGTTGACCTCGCCCGTTCACGAGGAGAGCACTGGCGGACAGTGGGATCTCCGGCCGGACCAACGGTTCCGGCCGTCCAGGAACACCCAAAGGGCGCCGCACTTCAGTGAGCAACTGGCCAGGTTGCGCGATCTGTTCTCCTTCGCCTTCGCCATCGAGGAAATCTTTAATGATCGCTTCAGCGATGTGGTTAGCCCGGCCGATCTGTTGCTCAGGAGACTTGGATGCTCGCAACGCATGGCGGACCAGGCCAGCGATGTGCCGGACGAGGTAGTCCTCTGCAGCCACCTGATCAATAGAGATTACTTTCACCAACTCGTCCGGAACCAGACGTAGGCGCTCGTCAAGGGCGTGCGTAACAATCTGCTCGTAGGCCCCGGGTGCAAGATCGCTCATAAGTCAGCAATCTAAGCGATACCCCTGGCATTTCGCAGCCTAATCATCGAATCTCTCGCACAGGCAGGCTCGCCCCTATTCACTTAGCTAGCTGGCTAGCGAGGTGCACAACTCCTCGCTAGAAGCCCCAGCACGCCCACCAGAGCCTCCTATACGGCACTCATGCCGAGAGACTTCCACCTAATCTGTGCTGTCCCTGTAGCCCCAATAGAACAGTAATCCGAACTAGCGTTCTGCACGGATCGCCGCACTCATCGCGCGCAGATTAGCAACCTAAACGCCATGATCATAATTAGGATTAGGCCGAATATCCGACGAAAATGTCGCCGTCCTGATAAACCAGATTGATTTTTACCTGATTCAGGAGATCCATAAGATCATCGTTAGGCTTCACCGGCAGCAGAACGGCAAGTGCCGGGACAGCAGGGGTGACGTGTCGACGATAGTCAAGTAGCTGACCAATCGCCATACGCACCGATTCGCGCGAGCTGTTTCCTTTCACCTCGTAAAGCACGTGTGCTGTAGCATCATACAGATCAGTAAGCAGCGTAGAGGCCACTCCCTTAACTTTGATCTGAAAGCGCTTCACCTGACGATGCTGAGACTCCAGAAATACCTTGAAGTCATCCGAAAGCTCCGCCTCCCGCCGCTCCACCTTGGTCTGCGGAATTGCCGATCGAGAACTAGAGGTCCTCCTATTGGTTTCCGGCTCGACCATTACGCTCGTCGTTATATCTGCCGGAACGATGATCGCTTCCGTCTTCTCTGCCGGCGGGATTTTATCCTGCAGATCTTGGCGGACCGGCCCGATTTCTCGCATCCGAAAAACAATTATCCGACGAAAGATTCCTTTCTTGTTCGGCGCTTGACGGATAACATAGGGCTGTTCAGCATCCAGTTCAAACTCGCCAAGGTATCTCTGCCACTTAGTGTCGGAACCGGGAACTTTTCCTGCAGCCTTAAATATGCGAAGCGTCCGGCCATCATCGATATGGTGGAGGATAGCTCGATTGCCGTTTCCTCCCCGCCCCTCGAACGTCTGGTCAGCTTCGCCGTGACCGGTGTACTCGAAAACAGGGCCGTGCTCGTCTTCCTCGCTCAGCCAGCCATCCCTGTACCCGGACTGCTCGCCAGTGTCAGGATCCGAGTAGATCAGCACGTTCGGCGTTGTAGCAGAGGGAACGATGCCACCCTGCGGCCCGCCACCGAAGATCTTCTTCATCTCGGCGCGTGTGGTGATTTCCCCGGGCTCAATCGACATATCGGTCATATGCCGACTCTAGATGTTTCCACCGACAGTCAAGATCGCCTGGAGGTGACTCCGAAAGTCTTCCTATACGGGGGGCAGGTATTAGCCTCGATCGTGCTTGGCGTAGCGCCGATCATGTCGAGCGTCCACTCACCATGCTGCTGTCCCACCTACACACAGCCCACGCCAGCGGCCCGAATCAGGGCATCTATGTTGCTGAATAGGGACTACGCCCTGTTCAATCGTGGCTACAACAACCTTGCCCACGATTGGGCCGACGCGACATCCGACCTGCTGAGCTGGTTGTGAGGTGGAGATGAACACCTGCCATTCCTCGCTGGTGAAACGCAGCACCGCCCCATACCGGTCCTTCCGTCCCGTACGACGCAGCCTCCACCAGGAAGGTCTACCACCTCCACACAGTTGTCCTGCTGAGCGCTCTGACTGCTCTTATGTCCAAGCAAGTGCACGGAAGCTTCGATCCATACCGTTACACCTTCTCCGATACATACCTGTGCCAGATCAAGCCGAGGTGTCTCAGAGGATGTGCATGCGCACGCCGAGACGGCGGATGCGTTCCCGGTAGCTGTAGCGCTCAAGATCCAGGAGGGTCCGTACGGCCTGCCGAGCCATCGGGTGGTTGCGGACGAGCATCGGGGCAACCTTCTCGGCACGCTCCAACTCTGCCAATGCGGCCTCTCGCTTGCCACACCACAACAACCCTCGCGCGTAGTCCAGATGGTGATGTCCCGCGCGGCCGGCCTGCATGTCCTTGGGGAGCCGCACCGCCTCCCCGCGCTGGACGGCCTGCGGTCCGTCCCCCAATTCGACCGCGACGGCGACGGCATGAATATCGACGTTGGCTTGGTTAGTGGACAGGTCGTAGTAGTTGGTGCGCTGGCGTGAGCCGAGTCGGGTGACCGCTTCGGTCGCGAGCCGGTGGCGTGACCATGCCTCATCGGGGTCGTTCTTGCGGGCGGCGGTAATCGCGGCCCGCAGTTGGAGCCCGCCCCAGACCGCAAGCGCCTCGGCCTGGCCTGCGGTGTATTCGTTCTCGATACCCGCGCACGCCGCATCAAGCACGGCAAGCGCGTCGTTCCACGAGGTGCTGGCCCATAGGCCCCGTATTCGCAGGTAAGCGAACACAGCCTCGTGATAGCGGTCTCCCGCGCGTTCCCACGCCCAGCGGACGCGGTTGGTGGCAATGAGAGAGAGATCGGCGTAACCCAGGTTGTAGACCACCGAGTCGGCTGCCAGGTAAGTCAGCCCGAGCAGCCTGAACGCCGCACTCCGATCAGGCTCCGCATACAGGTGGGTCGCTGCCTGAAGTTCGGAGAGCAGCGCCGGCAGTTCGTCCGACAGCTCCGCGTAACGGGCTTCTCGCCGTAACCAACATGCGCGCTCCGTCGCGGCGCGGAGCTCGGGCAGCGACCGCACCTCACCGCCCCATTCGGGATCGAGGTCATAGCGCTCCAGGTGGCGGCGGATCTCCGAAATCGCCGAATGCCCACGGTCCTCACCCGGAGTGTTACCTCGGTAAGGACGTACGGTGAGCTCGTTGGGGTGCACGCGCAGAGTGCGGGCGAGGGTGTTGATCAGTGCGATGGAGTCCAGGGGGATGCTGTCGTTCTCGACACCCGACACCCAAGACTGCGCACGGTTGACGCGCCTGGCCAGCTCGGTCTGGGTGATGCCAGCGCGCTTACGAGCGCGCCGCACACGAGTTCCTACACTCTCCGCCGCCGGATCTGAGTAGGACATGATCTCAAAGTAACCCGCCATTGCGTGGTTAGCTCCTCCCGCCGCCAAAGTATCAACGCCACTGATGTCATTACCTCTACGCGGTCATATTGTCACCAAACGTGATCAGCAATGAGGGTGAGAGCGACGGACGATATCCCCGTCGCCCGGCCGCCGGGACGGCCATTGAGTGGCTCAGCCGGGAGCTTGAGGCGCTGGGCATCTTCAGTGACGCGCACCATGGCGACGGCGTGGCGCTTCTGTCCCTGTGGGTCGATCTTGTTGTGTGGTGCGACGGACACACCTACTGGTGGCGAGCCGGATCGAACGCCGAACGCCGATGTGCCGTTTATGCATGGCATCCGGCCACGGAACCCGATCGGGCCGCTCGCCGGATCGCTTTCCGATATGCGGAGCTCCGCGAAACTCATCCGCTTCCCGCGCCGATGCCGAGAGCGTCTGGTGACCCTGTTTGACGAGTCCGTGAGCCCTCACATGGTGATTGAGGTGCTCCGAGACATGGAGCTTTCACCCAGAGCCGTGACGCGGACGTGGCCATTGGCATCGTGGAAAACGGCCCTGCCCGGCGAATCCCGTCGGCGGGCAGAACCTTGATCACACACCGGAGATACAACCCGTACCTAACCTAGTAGAGCCGTCCGGATCATTCGGGTCCGTTGGTATGCCGGACAGCCTCCATCACCACTTGGTTGCCGGTGGTGCGCTCGTCCGCCCTACGCCCACGACGCGGCCAGCCTGCCGCACCGCCGCGACCATCTGTGGGGCCAGCCCATGCCCGCCCAAGTCCGCACCCGCGTGGCAGCACGGCGGCGGCTCGGCCTGTGCGGCCGGCCGCTCCCGGCCGTGCCGGACAAGGGCGAGCCGTACGAGAAAAGCGAGCGGCGCCGCCGTGTGGTCAGGCGACGCGTGCGGAGGGCGCCTTCCAGGTGTTGCAGAAGCCGGGGTCGCCGCTCTTGAAGCCGCGGTCGAGCCAGTAGACGATGTTCTTGCCCTTGGCGAAGTAGCGGTCCTTCTTGGACCTGTAGTCGCCATTCGACTTCACCAGGTCCAACATCGCGGGCCAGCCCTCACTGCCTTCTCCCGCGGTCTCCCAGACGCTCCCCAGGAAGACTCCCGACAGGCAGCTCTCCTGAAGCATCCAGCGCCGCTCCTGCTCGAAATGCTCGGCCTTGTTCTTGTACGGCAATGCGTCGAGGCCGCGCGCGATGCCGGTGGTGTGCTGCAGATGGGCGCCGTAGAGCGCGGCGATGTACGTGAAGTGGTAGATCTCGCGGGTCCGCAGGTAGTACTCCTCATTCACCAGCACCGCCGCCGTCTTCGTTCCGGAGCAGTAAGTGGACTGGAAGCCCTTCTTCCATTCTTTTCCGCAGAACGGCGCCGGTTTGGTGAGGACGACGAGCTTGGCGGGCGTGAAGGGCAGCTTGGCGTGCTTGAAATGCGCCGACCACGACGTGTTCAGACAGCGCCACAGCGCGGTGATCGTGCGCTTCGCGGCTGGGGCACTCTCGATGCTGAGTGCACCGTCGGGACATTCCGAGGATTTGATCTTGCCGCTGCCATAGAGGCTGTTGTCGGTCAGAGCGGGCACGTTCTCGATGGGGGAGGTGAGAGCGTCAGCCGTGCCGGGGAGGAGCAGGGCGGCGAGCAGGCCCACGGCCGGCAGCGAGAGGGGTTTGAGCATAAAAAGGCACGCTAGAGCAGAGCCCAGTAAGTGATCAAAGTCCGGAATATCGCCCTGGCCGTACTTCGACCCGACGTCCCCGCCGTGATCTTTCGCGAGGCCCTCGAACAGATCTGCCGCATCCTCGGACCGGCCCCTTCGTGACCGACACGCCGACGACCGGGCGCATGGGGCCGATCCCAGGCTGATCCCCCACGCCGCCGGGTGGACGACCGGACGTGGCCCCCGTCCTCACCAGGGGCTGAGGACGGGAGCGGATATTTTTCAGAAATCTTCTGGGTGGGATGTCGAGGACGTGGCCGTGGCTCCGACTCTGCTGCGATCGACCGAACCGAGACAGACGACGACCCCCGGGGGGAACGAGCATGGAACCCACGAAGACGGACATCCTGAAGGTGCCCGGTGCGGAGCTGTACTACGAGGTCCGCGGCTCCGGTCCCGTCCTGCTGCTGATCTGCGGTGGGATCTATGACGCCGCCGGATACACCGGCCTCGCCGAGCGGCTCGCCGGCCGGTACACAGTGGTGACGTACGACCGGCGCGGCAACTCGCGCAGCCCCCTGGCCGGGGCGCCGGAGCGGCAGAGCATCGAGGTCCACGGCGACGACGCATACCGTGTGCTGACGGCGGTGGGCGTCACGGCGGACGAGCCCGCGTATGTCTTCGGCAACAGCTCCGGCGCGGTCATCGGCCTGGAACTGGCCGCCCGCCACCCCGAGCAGGTCCGCGCCCTGGTCGCCCACGAACCCCCCGTCCTCGGCCTGCTGCCCGACCGTGACCACTGGCACGCCGTCATCCAGGAGGTGGAGGACACCTTCCTCAAGGAAGGCGCCGGGCCGGCGATGCAGGTCTTCGCCACCGGGATGGGGATGGGCGGCGACGGGCAGGGCGACGGCGGCGAGCCGACGCAGGGCGACGGCGGCGAGCCGGCGCAGGGAGACGCGGCCGCACAGGCCCCGCAGCGCGACGGGGCCGCGCAGGCATCGCGAGGGAACGGGGCATCGCAGGACGACGCGGCCGCGCAGGCACCGCAGGACGCCGCCGCCCAGGCACCGCAGGAGGAGCCGGACCCGGAGATGATGGGGATGATGGCGCGCATGGAGCGGAACATGCAGTTCTTCATCGGCTACGAGGTGCCGCCGTTCATCGGGTACGCCCCGGACATCGCCGCGCTCCAGGCGTCCTCGGCACGCGTCGTCCTGGCGGTGGGCGGCGCCTCGGCGGGAGAGCCGCCGTACCGGGCCTCCTTCGCCGTGGCCGAGCAGTTGGGGACGCGGCCCGTGGTCTTCCCCGGCGACCACGGGGGCTTCGGCGCCCAGTCCGAGGAGTTCGCCGCCAAGCTCCACGAGGTGATCTCAAACCCTTGAGAACGTGGTGGTCCGGCAGCGCCACCACGCGGTCGGACGCCGGCCGTGTCCCGGTGCTCGGCGGCGGTGTTCCACCGCGCCCGGCTGGATGACCGCCCGGCTGGATGACCGTCTGGCTGGACGACCATCAAGCGCTGCGGGACGTCTCCTCCGTGCCATGTACTCAGTGCTCACCGGCTCCGTCGCGGGGCACCGGGCCCCGCGGAGGGTCGACCAGGCTGGGCTGTCCCGATTCTCGCAGCGCGAAGATGGCGAGCGGGGTGGCCGGCGGTCACCTCTGCCCGTAAGCGGCGATGACCTCGTGGACGGCGTCGAGGACGAGTCCGGGCTCGGCGTTCTGGACGTAGTGGTCCGTCGTGGCCGCGACCACCAGGCGACCCCGGGCCGACAGTGCGGCAAGGCGCCTGGCGTGATCGGTCACCTCCGCCGGCTGGCCTCCCGCGGAGATGACCACGGCCGGCAGATCGCCCCATGCTCGTGGCCGGACCGTCGCGGCGACCTGGGTGGCGCTGTCCGCTGAGGCCCAAGCCTCGGCGCGGGCGGCCGCCATGCTCCGGTCTCCGTAGACGACGGTGGCGCCGGCGCGGGCCGCGGTGGTGGCGCCGGGCGGCACGAGGGCGTCGCCCGACAGTCTGAGCAGGCCGAGGCGGGCGATGAGCTGGTTGACGGTGAACTGGACGGCGAGCAGGGGACGGGAGATCCGGAGCGCGGTGACGGCCGTCTCGTCGGTGACGTCGATCAGCACCAGCCCGGCGGTCAGGTCCCGCCACCGGTCGGCGAAGACGCGCACCGTGTTGCCGCCGTAGGAGTGCCCGACGAGGACGTACGGCCCCGCCTCCCCGGCCGCGGCCAGCAGGGTGTGCAGTTCCCCGGCGGTGCGCTCGGCCGTACGCGGCGACGGGCCGTCCTCGCTCCAGGCGTATCCGGCGCGATCGTAGGAGCACACCCGGTTACCCGCCGAGAGCCGCCGCTGGATGGTCTCCCAGCTCGCGCTCGACTCGGCCAGCCCCGCCTCCAGCACGACGGTGGGAGCGCCTGTCCCGGTGCAGTACAGGTGCAGGCGGTGACCGCCGACGTCGACCAGCCGCCCCGGCGCCCTGTGGCGCGCGGCATCGCCCTGCCGGGCGTCCGTCTCGTAGAGGAATCCCGCACTCGCCGCGAGCACGGCCAGGCCCGCGCCCCAGGCGGTGATCCGCAGCAGCAGCCGCCACGGTCGCCGCCGCTCTCTGGGCCGCGCCACCTGTGCGTCCTCGAACTCTCCGTCCGTCACACCTCGAATCTAGGTATGCGGCCCGTCCGTTTCCTCCTCCGCACAGCGGAACCCGCTGTGCCACCGGCGCTTCGGCCGCCGCCGTCCCCTCCTCCGTCAGGAGGAGCCGGCCCGTGGAGAGGACGTGGCGGCGCCTGGTCCGGAGGGACGGCGCCGCCACGCTTGGGCAGGAGAGGCCAGGACACCTCCTGACCTGCGGGGAGACTACTCCGCTGCGGCGGACGGTCCTACAGCGACAGCCGGATCGGACTTGGCCGTCCTGGCGGGGGATCCGCGACCGGGTGCCGGCCGGTCCAGGCCGGGACCGGCGATGATCCGCCCAGTGCTGCGGGCGCCCGCCGCTCACGGGCGCCCTCGCCGTCCGCCGCCTGTGCTCAGCCGGTGTAGTTGGGCTGCCTCACCGAGGGCTCGCCGGGCTCCGGCGCCGGGGCCGGGGCCGCGGTCGGATCCGCCCCGCCCTTGACCGGAGCGGGCCGGGGGGCGTCAGAGTCGGCGGGCGTGACCACGGGCCGGGGGGCGGCGGGCTTGGCGGGCTCGGCCGAGGGCCCGCTGACGGCCGGTCTGGCGGGCCCGGCGGCCATCGCCGTGCCGGCCAGACCGGCGCCGAGGGCCAGGGCGGCGGCGAGGCCGCCGAGTACGAGCTTGAGACGCATGTATCTCACCTTCCGTTGTTCTCCGTGGCGGAGCCGTTCTCCATGGCGGAGCTGTTCTCCGTGTTCGATATCTGGTCGGTCGATATGTGGTCGGTCGATCCGTGACTGGTCGATATGTGGTCCGGAGGGCGTCAGCCCTTCACGACGACCGGGGTGCCGATCGCCAGGTTCTTCGCCATCCAGGTGATGTCGGCGTTGCCGACCCGGACGCAGCCGTGGCTGGCCCGCGTGCCGATGGCCGCCGCATCATTGGTCCCGTGGACGGCGAGCTGCCCCGGGCCTCCGGCGAAGCGCTTCAGCGTCGGGGAGAACCCGCTCAGCCCGAAGGCGTAGGCGCCGTACGGCCCGCGCGGGTCCGGCGGGCGCACCAGCTCGGTGAAGAAGTAGCGGCCGGGTGGCGTGGGCGTGCCGGCCTGGCCCGTGGCCACCCTTCCCCGGCGCAGGACGCGCTCCCCGTCGTAGACCGTGAACCTGAACGCCGTGGGGTCGATCTCCACCCGGCGCGTGGTCCTGGCCAGCGTGACGTCATCCGCCCTGATCCAGCCCGTGCTGCCGTTGGGCCTGACCGGCAGCAGCACCCGCAGCCACCGGCCGTCGCGGCGCTCCACGAGGAAGACCCGCTCGGCGCCGTAGTCGTTGGGGCTCGCGAGCTCACGCCAGGGCAGGCTCGCCCCTTTGCGCTTGTACACCGCGATGCGTGGTCCCCGCACGGTCGCCACCTCCACGCCGGCCCCGGTCTCGGCGTGATCGACGGCGACAGCCCCGGTCCCGGCCTGATCAGTGGCGGTGCCGTCCCCGGTCCCGGCCTGACCGGTCGCGGCAGCCCCGGTCCCGGCCTGACCGGTGGCGGTGAGTGCCCGCGGAGGGACCGGACGGGCCTCGGAGGCCGCGCACCCGGTCAGCGTGGCCACGGCGG
>NZ_JBSFPS010000334.1:0-9801 GCF_053588315.1 Streptosporangium sp. NPDC003464
ACGAGGGCACATGAGGGTGCGAGACGGCCGGAAACACCGAGAACCGATGAGAGACCGGGCCGCAGGTCAGGGGCCACTCCGTGACATCGGCCCAGCCTCGAACTCGCCGCCCGCCAGCTCGACGCGCTCGCGCAGCCCGGTCAGGCCCAGCCCGGCGCCGGGCAGCGGCTCGGCCGCCGCCGTCGACAGGCCGTTGTCCACCACCACCTCGAACGTCCCGGGAAGATATCGCAGGAAGACGGCCGCGGACGCGTCACCGGCGTGCTTGTGGACATTGGTCAGCGCCTCCTGGACCAGCCGGTAGGCGGTCCGCTCCACCATGGCCGGCAGCGGGCGGGCCATGCCCTCGTCGTGCCGGCTGACGGGGATGCCCAGCGACCTCGACTGGTCGAGGAGCCGGTCGAGGTCGGCGAGCGTCGGCTGCGGGGCGAGGGGGACGCCCTCACCGCCGCCGGGGCCGCTCTCGCCGCCGTCGGGGCCGACCGCCACGGCGCCGGGGTAGGGCGAGCGCAGCACGCCGAGCACCTCCCGCAGGTTGACCAGCGCCTCCCGGCCGATGGCCTGGATGAGGGCGGCCTCCTGCGCGCTGCGCTCCTCCGAGGTCCGCACCTCCAGCGCGCCGGCGTGCAGGACCATCAGCGACACCCGGTGCGCGACGACGTCGTGCATCTCGCGGGCGATCCGCGTGCGCTCCTGCGCCCGGGCGCGGTCGGTGCGGTCCCGCTGGTCGCGTTCGAGCCGTTCGGCGCGCTCGCGCAGCGCGACGACCACCTGTCGGCGGGCGTTCACCCACAGGCCCGCGACCAGCGGCAGGGCCACCAGCGCCGCCAGGGGCATGGCGCCGTCCACCACGGTCTCCGTCACGTTGCGGCGGGCGCCGTCGGCCACCGCGTCGGCCACCACGGACCCGCCCATGACCGCGGTGGCGGCCAGGGCGTAGGCCATGACGTCGATCAGCCGCCGCAGGCCCGTGCCCGCGTGGTAGGAGGCGATGACCACCGCGGGCCACAGCCCGAACGACACCCAGCCCACGGCGGCCATGACGGACAGCGGCCACCGGGTCCGCCGTACGGCCCCCGCCGCCAGCGCCGACGCGGCCAGCACCGGGAGGAAGCCGGGATGCCGCCAGAGCGAGGGCGCCTGCGTCAGGCCGTCTCCGGACACCCATGACAGCAGCAGGACGGCCAGGCCCAGCGCCCAGGGGCCGCTCCGGTCGATCAGATGGCTGACCCGCCTCAGCACCTGGCCGCCGACCGGTGCCGCCTCGCCGTACTCCACGGGTCCGAGCCTAAGGCGCTCCGGTGGAACGCGCCCGCGACGAACGTCGGGCCGACCCCCTACGAAAGTCGCAGCTCTCCGACCGCCCCTCGGCCGAGGCGCTCCCGGCCCCGCGCCGGGAGGGTGTGCCCATGCCAACCTCGATTCTTCGCGGTGCCCTGGCCGCCGCCGTCGCACTGCTCGCGTTCGCGACGCCCGCCGCCGCGGCGGCCGGCGCCCCCGCCGCACCGGCCTCCCCCTCTCCCCCGCCGAGCGGCGCCCCCGCCGTCTCTCCCCCGCCGAGCGGCACCCCCGCCGCGCCGAAGTCGGCCCCCGCCCTGCCCAGGCCGACCGGCCCGCACCGGGTGGGCATGACGACCCTGCACCTGGTCGACGGCTCCCGCCCGGACCCGTGGGTCCCCGAGGAGAAGTCACGGCAGCTCATGGTCTCGCTGTGGTACCCCGCGCGGACATCCCACGGACGGCGAGCCCCCTACATGACCGCCGAGGAGTCGGCGCTGACGCTGAAGGGGCAGAAGATCACCGGCGTGCCCGGAGACGCCCTGAGCAAGGTCCGGACCAACGCGCTCGTCGACGTCCCGCCGATCGGCCGCAGGCACGCCGTGCCCCTCGTCGTGCTCTCGCCGGGGTTCACCATGTCGCGCAGCTCGCTGACGGCCCTGGCCGAAGACCTGGCGAGCAGGGGTTACATCGTGGCGGGGATCGACCACACGCACGAGGCCTACGGCACCACCTTCCCCGACGGCCACACCACGTCCTGCGTCGCCTGCGACGAGCAGGCCGAAAACATCTGGAAGTTCGGCGACAAGGCGACCAGGAGCCGGACAGCCGACGTCTCCTTCGTGCTCGACCGGCTGACCGGGCCGAGTCCCGCCTGGAAGGGCGGCGGGCTGATCGACCGCTCCCGGATCGCGATGGCGGGCCACTCCATCGGGGGCAACAGCTCCGCCTGGACCATGCTCAACGACTCCCGGGTGCGCGCCGGGATCAACATGGACGGCACCTTCTTCGTCCCGATCCCCGGCGAGGGGCTCTCCCGGCCGTTCCTCATGCTGGGCGCCGGAGAGGTCCACGAGCCGGGCGGGAAGGACTTCACGTGGGGCCGCGACTGGAAGGGCATGACAGGCTGGAAGCGCTGGCTCACCCTCGACGGCGGGGACCACGGGTCCTTCACCGACTACCCACTGCTCCTGGAGCAGTCCGGCATCGGCCTCGGCCTCCCGCTCTCCGGGGCCCGCTCGGTGGAGGTCACCCGCGAATACGTCGGCGCCTTCTTCGACCTGCATCTGCGCAAGCGGCCCCAGCCGCTGCTCGAACGGCCCTCCCGCCGTTATCCCGAGGTCAGGTTCTGGAGCTGACCTCGACCGGTAAGAGCTCTGATCACATCCAATGATTCTCCATCCGAGTGGGCAAGTCGTGGATTTAATTCCATTCGATGGCGCGTGTTCCGTTTAGCCCTCATGCCTCGGGTACGAGAGTTGAGCCCGGAGAATCAACCGAAAGGGAGATACGAACTATGTCGTCCGAGCTCTGGACCTACCGGACCGATGTCTACGACGTCAACAAGAGCCTCGACATTGCGGGCTATCACGTAGAGGCCACCGACGGAAAGATCGGTTCCGTCGACGAGGCCACCTACGACGTCGGCGAGAGCTACCTCGTCGTCGACACCGGACCGTGGATCTTCGGTAAGAAGGTCATGCTCCCGGCGAGCACGGTCACCCGGATCGACCCGCAGGAGCGCAAGATCTACGTCTCGCGCACCAAGGACGAGATCAAGCACGCTCCGGAATTCGACGAGGCCACCTTCAAGGAGCCCGTCTACCGCAACACCGTCGGCGACTACTACAGCCGCTTCCCCCTCGGAGGCGGCCCTGGCGCCACGTACTGACGCGCACGGTGAACAGGGAGGGCCCCGCCGCCAGGCGGGGCCCTCTCGCCGCGTCCCGAGCCTTCTCCCACATTGAGCTCCGCCCAGGCCGCACCCCTCCCACACCGAGCCCCTCCCGCGAGCTCCTCCCACACCCGCCCCCCCTCCCGCACCTCTCCCGGGCCGAGCCTCCCTCACGCGCCCCGAGCCCTCCCGCGACGCCCGGAGGCAGCCGCGGCAGGGCCCGGGTGCCGACCACCGAGGGCGACGGCCAGGGCGGTCAGGGCCAGGACGGGTCGTCGGCGGGTTCAGGGAGGTGGGGGATCACCTTGAGCCGCTCCAGCAGGGTCAGGAAGGTGAACGCGTACGGCGATGTCTGGACGACCGCCGCGACCCGCTCCCAGTCGACCTGCTCGCGCAGCGCCCGCACCTGGGGCAGCAGCGAGCTGTAGTCGCAGCTGTGCTCCGAGAGCGGCAGCAGCCAGGAGATGACCAGGTCGGTGGCCTCCAGGACGGGCAGGATCATCGCCGACGCCTTCATCGGCTCGGCGCGCTCCAGCAACGCCGGAGTGACGGGGTGGTCGCAGATGGAGAAGATCAGATCTACCAGTCTTCCCTCGTCATACGCCTTGACCAGCCAGTCCTCCGGGGGCTTGGCCGTCTCGAAACCCAGTCCGCGCAGCGCCTCCAGGGCGGTCGGCACATCCTCCTGCGGCAGGACGAAGTCCACGTCGTGCAGCGAGGGCGCGGCTCCGCGCGCATACGCCGCGCACCCCCCGGCGAGTGCGAACCTGACGTCCGCGTCCTTCAGCCCGCTGCTCGCCCGCTTCAGTGTTTCCAGGATCGCATCGGTTACCTCGTGACTGTGGCTTCCCATTTCCCTCGCCTACCCCGTAGATCTCCAGGTAGGCATGGCAAACCTTGACTCGGGTAGGTGGCCCGCATGAATCAGCCGGAACAGGTACAGAACGAAGAGGCGGGGCCCGATGAGAGCAGCAGGACGGAGAATCCGGAGCCGGGAGAGAGCCACAAAGAGCGGGTGGACCGGGAGCTGGCCGAGCTGCTCCAGGGACTGCGCGTCGCCGTCACCGGTGTTCAGGTCCTGTTCGCCTTCCTGCTGACGCTGCCCTTCGCCGCCGGCTTCCACAAGGTGGACCTCCTGGGCCGCTGGCTGTTCTTCATCGCGCTGCTGAGCGCCGCGCTGGCCTCCATCTGCTTCATCACCCCCGCCGCCCAGCACCGCCTGCTGTTCCGGACGGGCCTGAAGGAGAAGATGCTGCACCGCGCCAACGAGCTCGGCGTCGCCGGGGCGGTGGGACTGGCGATCGCGATGACCAGCTCGGTGGCCCTCGTCGCGGAGACGGTCATCAACAGCTGGCCGGCCGTGCTGTTCGGCGGCACGGTCGCGCTGGCCAGCGGCTGGCTCTGGATTCTGCAGCCAATTGTCGATCTGTATCGGAGCAAGGATGTTAAGTCGTGAATTGTGAGGGCAGTCCCTAGTTATGGCTACTTTGCTCTGGATCATCGCAGTCGTTCTCGTCGTCGCCGGGATCTATGTAATCCTGGCCCGCCGCGACCTCCTCTGGGGGATCGTCCTTATCGTCCTCGGCTTCCTCGTCGGTCCCGGAGGTGTGAGCATCTTCAATGTGTGATGCGGGCCGATGGCTCGCAGAACGTCCGCACCAAACATCAAGTCGCCCCGAATTACCACCAGAAGCCTCAGCGGGCCGGGTTCTCACCCGGCCCGCTTCTTCACGCCCTCACGACTTCATTTCTCCGTGGTTTCATCTCTTCGCGATTTCACCGCCGCGCGTCTTCGTGCCCGGCGGTCGGCCCCCGTCCGGGAACGGCGCCGACGGTCCGGGCCCGGAGCCCGGAACCGCAGGGCCCGGAACCGCAAGGTCCGGAACCGCAAGGTCCGAAACCACAGAGCCCGGCACCGCAGGGCCCGAATCACAGGGGCCAGGGCCACGGGGTCCACAACCGTGGGGCCCCCGGGGCTACAGGCAGTACACCCCGTACGCCCGGCCCAGCACCGGCAGCGCCACGTTGCGCACCCGGACGCCCCCCGGGGTGACGCCCTTCTCCGTCCCCGCGTGTGCGTGACCGTGGACGATCAGGTCGGCGCCCTCCGCGTCCACCGCCTCGGCCAGCAGGTAGCTGCCGAGGAAGGGATAGATCTCCAGCGGCTCCCCGTGCAGGGTGTCCTTGACCGGCGAGTAGTGCGACAGCACGACCCTCCGGTCCGCCTGGAGCTCCTTGAGGGCCACCCGCCAGCGCTCCGCGATCCGCTTGGTGTGCCCGACGAACGCCTTGATCTCGGGCTCGCCGAAATCGCTGGCGCACTTGCCGGCGTATCCCCCGCCGAAGCCCTTGCCGCCGACCACGCCGAGCCGTACTCCGTCGACGTCGAGCACGGTCGAGTCGTCGTGCAGGACCGTGATCCCGGCACCGGACAGCAGGGCCGCGATCTCGGCGGGCAGGTCGGAATGGTGGTCGTGGTTGCCGAGCACGGCGACCACGGGGATCGGCAGGTCGCGGAACTCCTCCGCCACCACCCGCGCCTCCTCCAGGGTGCCGTGCCGGGTCAGGTCCCCGGCCAGCAGCAGCACGTCGGCGTGTTCCTCGATGCCCTCCAGCCGCGTGCGGTAGCTCCCCCTCAGACTCTCGTCCAGGTGCACGTCTCCGACCGCCGCGATCCGCAGCTCTCTCACAGCCTCTCCTCCTCCCCCGGGCCCCGGACGTCCATGACGGTGATCTCGTTGTGGACCGTCAGGCCGGGAGCCGCCTCGCCCGCCACGTCGGCGATCAGCGCGCGGCGCTCGGCGCCGGTCACCTGGCCGCGCAGGAAGAGCTGCTCACCCCGGACGTCCACCCGGATGCCGAGCTCGTGGGTTCTCTCGTCCTCGGCCAGCGCGCGTTGCACACGCGCGGCGACGTACTGCGGCGCCTCCATCGTTGAACTCCTCTCTTCAAAGCGATCGCGTTCCCGAGAAACCCGAGGTCAAACGCGTTTAAAACGCTCATGAGGGGAAGGAGAGCCAGTCGGATGCCTAAGACGCAGGCACGTCGCCGCCGCATGCCGCGCCACGGGAGCCGTGCCCATGAAGATCGCGATGGTGTCCGAACACGCCAGCCCTCTGGCCACCGTCGGCGGTGCCGACGCCGGGGGACAGAACGTCCACGTCGCCGCCCTCTCCCGCGCCCTCGGCGCGCGGGGACACGAGGTGACCGTCTACACCCGCAGGGAGACCCCCGCCCAGCCGGAGGAGGTCCGCTTCGCCCCCGGGGTCACCGTGGTCCACGTCCCGGCCGGCCCCGCCGAGACCATGGCGAAGGACGATCTGCTCCCCTGGATGCCGGACTTCGGCCGGTGGCTCGCCCGGCGCTGGCACGCCGCCCCGCCGGACCTGGCCCACAGCCATTTCTGGATGAGCGGCCTGGCCACGCTGGCCGCCGCCCAGGACACCGCGGTGCCCACCGTGCACACCTTCCACGCCCTCGGCACGGTCAAGCGGCGTCATCAGGGGCCGGCCGACACCAGCCCGCGCGAGCGCGTCGGGACCGAGAAGCTCATCGCCCGCCAGGTGGACGCGGTCATCGCGACCTGCGCCGACGAGGTGGCGGAGCTGGGCCGGATGCGGGCGCCCGGCGTCCGCACCAGGATCGTCCCCTGCGGCGTCGACCTGGACGCCTTCACCCCGACCGGCCCGAGGATGGACCTCGGCCCCGGGTCGGTCCTGCTAGCCGTCGGCCGGGCGGTCCCGCGCAAGGGAGTGGAGACCACGATCCGGGCGCTGCGCCACGTTCCGGACGCCACGCTCGTGGTCGCGGGCGGCTCCCCCGGCGAGCCGGAGCCGGCCCGCCTGGCGCGGATCGCCGGCATGTACGGCGTGGCGGACCGTGTCCGGTTCCTCGGCAGGGTGGCCCGGCAGGACGTCCCGGCGCTGATGCGCGCGGTGGACGTCGTGGTCAGCGTGCCCTGGTACGAACCGTTCGGCATCGTGCCGCTGGAGGCCATGGCCTGCGGCGTGCCGGTGGTCGCCTCCGCCGTGGGCGGCCATCTGGACACGGTCGTCCCCGGCGTCACCGGCCTGCTGGTGCCGCCCCGCAAGCCGGCCGCTCTCGGCCGCGCCCTGCGCGAGCTGCTCGCCGACCCGTTCCGGCGCACCGCCTACGGCGTCGCCGCCGCCGGCCGGGCGAGATCCCGCTACGGCTGGGGCCGGGTGGCCGACCAGACCGTCGCCGTCTACACGGACGTGCTCACCTCTCGCGGCCGGTCACTCGGCATGACCGGTGCCTGCCCGGGTACGGGTGCCGCCTGAACCGGAGGAGGAACCGATCATGAAGAACAAGGTCGTGGTGGTGACCGGGGCCAGCGGCGGGGTGGGCCGGGCGGTGGTCCGGCGGCTGGCCGCCCGCGGCGCCACCGTGGCGCTGATCGCCCGGGGCACGGCCGGTCTCGGCTCCGCCGCGGTGGAGGCCGGCGCGGCGGGTGGCGCCGGGCTGGTCTACGAAGCCGACGTGTCCGACTACCAGCAGGTCAGGGATGCCGCGGAACGGATCGAGCGGGAGGTCGGGCCGATCGACGTCTGGATCAACGTGGCCTTCTCGTCGGTCTTCGCCCCCTTCACCGAGATCACACCGGAGGAGTTCGAGCGGGCCACCCAGGTCACCTACCTCGGCTATGTCTGGGGGACGCGGGTGGCGCTGGATCTGATGCGCCCCCGCGACCGGGGAGTGATCGTGCAGACCGGCTCGGCTCTGGCCTACCGGGGCATCCCGCTGCAGGCGGCCTACTGCGGGGCCAAGCACGCGATCAAGGGCTTCACCGAGTCGGTCAGGACCGAACTGCTGGGGGAGCGGAGCGGGATCCAGATCACCATGGTGCAGCTGCCCGCGCTGAACACTCCGCAGTTCTCCTGGGTGCTGTCCAAGCTGGGCCGCCACCCGCAGCCGGTGCCGCCGATCTACGAGCCCGAGGTGGCCGCCCGGGCGCTGGTCCACGCGGCCGAACACCCCGGACGGCGCGAATACTGGGTGGGTGGCTCGACGGCCGCCACCCTGCTCGCGCAGCGGATCGCCCCCGGGCTGCTCGACCGCTATCTGGCCCGGACCGGCCGGGACAGCCAGCAGACGGCGGCCCAGCCCCCCACGGGCGTGGCCAACCTGTGGAGGCCCGCCGACGAGGACGACGACTACGGCGCCCACGGAACTTTCGGCCGCCGCGCCCACGCCCGCAGCCCGCAGGCCTGGCTCTCCCGCCACCGTCGCCTGGCCGCCCTCACCCTGGCCGGCGGGGCCGTCGCCGCCGCGGTCACCCGCCGGGCGAGGGCCTGACGGGCCTGACGGGCCTGACAGGCCCGGCGGAGCCCCGGAGTCGCGGGGCTCTCGCCTCTCGGCCCCCGGCCCGGACTCGCGGCCCGATCTCCGCGGGGGCTCCCGGCCCGGACCCGCAGCTCGAATCTCCGTGGGGACCCCCCGGCCCGCCGGGCCCGTGGCCCGGATCTCCGCGGGGACTCCCAGCCCGGACTCGCGGCCCGAATCTCCTTGGGGACTCCCGTCCCGGCCCCGCGTGCCCGGATCTCCGCGCGGACGCGCCGAGCCCCCGGTCCGTCAGACGGACCGGGGGCTCCCGGGCGAGATCACTTGCCGGTGGCTCGGTGAATGCTCCGCGCCGCGGACCTGTCGATCGCGGCCTTGACCACGCCGAAGATCGCGCCCTGGATGGCCGCCGCGACCAGGATCTCCCTCCAGCCGTACTCGTCGGACGTCGCCTGGGGCGCGTCGTCCTTGCCCGAGGCGAACTTCCAGACCTGCTTGAAGATGGCTCCTGCGATGGCACCGCCGAGCATTCCGCTCACGGCGCTCGTCCCTCGGGATACGACCCTGCTCAACGTCCCGTCCTCCGTTTCACACTTGATGAGAGGCCCCACCTACCCGGCACGCGCGGACGCTAACGGGCGCACCGGCACGGAGTGGGCGGTCAGGCCCTGGAAACCTCGGCTCTCGTACCGCGGAGTGGGCGGGTCACACGACCGGGGGGTCGTTGTAGTGGCGCTCCTCGTAGACGCGACGGTGGGTCACCGGGTCCTCGACCACCGTGGTGGTGGGCGTCTCCACGGCCCGGCGGGCGACGCTGAGGCGGTAGATCGCGAACAGCAGCCACGCGAGACCGCCGAGCATCAGGATGACGCCGACGATGTTGATGTCGAACCCGGCGATGTCGAACTCGACCGCCCAGGTGAGAATGGCGCCGAGCATGATGAGGATGATGCCGCCTGCGATGGTCATGGGATTCCCTCCTTCGAGCCAACGCCTCATCCCCTATCCCCCACACGGATCTCAAACGTCGCGCCGCGTGGCCCGCCACGGGGTACGGCCGCCCGGCCGCGGCCACGGCCCCGCCGATCCCGGGAGAAGCACGGGCGTCCGGCCGCCGTCACGGCCCCGCCGGCCTCGGGGGGGGAACGCGGGCGTGCGGCCCCGCCGGCCCCGGAAGGGCCCAGGTCACCCCGGGAAACAGATCCGCCGCGCGGCCCCGGCCGAGGTTCCCGGCAGCTCTCCGCCCACCCCGGGCAGCGGGAGCTGCTGCTGTCCGACTACGACCGGCACATCCCCACGGCGATCGAGGAGATCGTCCGCCACGCGAC
>NZ_JBSFPS010000335.1:0-9773 GCF_053588315.1 Streptosporangium sp. NPDC003464
GACCACGATGTCCGGCCGGCAGGCCGACACCAGATGGCCCCGGCGCCGCCGCGGTTACTCGGCGGCGGCCCTGGTGGCGCCCATGGTGCTGTCGGCCACGGAGTGGACGGTCTCGGTGACGGCCCTGGCGCCCTCCCCGGTGGTGTTGCCCACCAGCGGGGAGATCTCGTCGCCGGAGGCGGAGCGGACGATCGGGGCGACGGCCCCGGCGACCGGCGCGGCCTCGGCCGGCGACAGGGTGCCCACCAGCGGGGCGACGGTGCCCGCCCGCTCGGCGCCCTGCGGGACGGCCTGGTTCACCGCGTCGACGAGGCCGCCGACCTCCGGCTGCCCCCCGGTAAGCCCCTGGACCGCCGCCGCGGGGACCTGACCCGCCTGACCGGCCTGGCCCGCCTGACGGGCCTCGGCGGCCCGCACGGCCGCGGCGGCCAGGTCACCGAAACCGTCGGCGCCGTCGACCAGCATGTCCTCCCCCGTGGTGGAGCCGGTCAGCGGGCTGTCGAGGGCGATGCCGTCCGGTGAGACGCCGACGAGGTCCTCAACGGCGTCCGAGAGCGTCCCGAGCAGGCCGTCGACGCCGTCGTCGCGCCGGTCGGCGGCGGGGCCGCCGAAGGGGGTCTGACCGTTGAAGGGGCTCTGACCGTTGAAGGGGGCCTGGCCGTTGAAGGGGCTCTGGCCGTTGAAGGGGGCCTGGCCGCCTCCCAGCTCGATCCGCGGGTCCCGGCCGCCTCCCAGGGAGATCGGCCGGTCCTGCCCGTAGGACAGGGCGGACAGCATGTTCCGGCCGTCGAGCAGGCCGCCGGTGAGCCCCTCGACCGCCATGGAGACGTCCTCGGCCGCGTCCCGGCCGTCGAAGACGTCGCGCGCCTGCGCCTGGGCGGGGGCGCAGACCGCCGCCGCGAGACCGAACGCCGCCACGGCCACAGCCGCCTTGATGACTCGCTTCATGATTGCCTTCCCAGCTTTGTAATCGGCACGCTTGATTTCTTGGAATCGTCAGGAAAAAGCGGGCCTGAGACCCGATATCACCGGCGGGCGCGATTTGGAGGGCTACACGAAACGCGCCGGCCGGAAGCTGCACCGGCATTTGTATCACCGCCCCGAGCGGCCCCCAAGTCCGCCCGCGATGATCGGATCTTCCTTGCGGGCCGAGGCTGGGACCCCAACAGAGCAGCGCCGGGCGGGTCCTGAGACCTGCCCGGCGCTGCCGGTATATGCGGAAATAGTCCTGCGAAGGATTACGCTCCGCTCATCCTTATGCCGCAAAACCACTGGGGCCCGGAGCACATTTTCGCGCCGCCGGGGACGGGAAACCGGGAAAGAGGCGGGAAAAAGAGTCCGCGGGTCACGGCGTCAGATTTTCCGGTTGCCGGGCACCCGCTTGACCGAGCGGATCAGGCGGACAGCCGCTGGGAGGCCGCCACCGGCTCGAAGGGTCCCGCGGACTCGGCGGACTCGGCAGGCCCGGAGAGGTCGGAGAATCCGGAGAGGGAGAGGTCGGAAAGTTCGGCGGGGTCGAAGGGGAAGCGCTCGGCGAACGCCGGCCGGAGGTCGGTGAGCCAGGTGGCGGTGGGGTCGTACCGCGCGAAGAAGGGACGCCCGACCAGCTCGGGATCGCGCGCCTGGATGAGGTGGAGCACGAAGACCTTCTGCCCGGCGATCTCGGTGACGCCGTCCACGCAGACCTTGCCGGGCGTGGCCGACATGGAGGGGCCCCGCACCGTGCGGCACAGCCCCGAAACGCTCGCGTACGCGTCCCTGAAGATCTCGTAGGCCCGGGCGAGCGGGACCGCGAAGTAGTCCTGCGGCCCGGTGTCCCGTTCGACGAACATGTAGTAGGGCACCATGCCCATCGTGAGCTGCCTGCGCCACATGGACGACCAGATCTCGGGGGCGTCGTTGACCGTCCTGATCAACGGCGCCTGGGTCCTGATCACCGCGCCGGTGGCGAGGATCCCGGCCACGGCGGCTTCGGCGACGGGCGACTCCATCTCCCTCGGGTGAGAGAAGTGCGCCATGAAGGCCAGGTTCTTGCCCGCGTCCACCACCGAGGCGAACAGGCGCAGCGTGTCGTCGGCATCGGGGTCGGAGACGAAGCGCTGCGGCCAGTAGGCCAGCGACTTGGTGCCGATGCGGATGGATTCGAGCTGCTCCACCTCCAGCAGCGGCTCCAGGTAGCGGCGGAGCACCGGCTCACTCATGATCATCGGATCGCCACCGGTGAACAGCACGCTGGTCACCTGAGGGTTGTCCTTCAGGTAGGCGATGAGGTCGCCGATGTCGTCGGAGGCGAACTTGAGGTCGGGCTCGCCGATGAACTGCGCCCACCGGAAGCAGTAGGTGCAGTAGGCGTGACAGGTCTGGCCCTGCTTGGGGAAGAAGAGGACTGTCTCTGGATATTTGTGCTGCATGCCCGGCACCGGCTCCTGGCCGATCCGCGGGACGTTGAGGTCGAGCTGTCCGGCCGGGTGCGGGTTGAGCCGCATCCTGACCTCGCGTGCCGCCGCCTGGATTTCCGCGTTCGGCGCGCCCGCTCCCAGGAGACCTGCGAGTCTGGTGACGTCCGGCTCGGGCAGCATGTCCGCCTGGGGGAAGACCAGACGGTATATGGGGTCATCGGGTATGGCCGACCAGTCGATGAGCTGATCCACCACGTAGGCGTTGGTACGGAAGGGCAGCACGGTCGCCACCGCTCTGATCCGGAGCCGCTCCTCGTCCCCGAGGCCCGCCCGTCGCAACAGGTCGTCCAGATGCTTGGCGGTGTAGGCCCGGAACCCCCGAGTAGAGCCTTCCTTCAAGATCACTAAGTCTTTCCTCCGATTTTTGTCGATCTACACGTAAACCTCTCCAGCCAGTCGCGCGTCTACCGCGCTTATATAAGCGGACGTAGTCACCCCTGCAGCCGGTTCCACTCATCAGTAAGTTCCCAGGTAAAGTTCCTATCGCGATATATCTCGACTGGACGTACAATCCCCTCATGACCCCCCGCGACCCCGCTCCGCCGAGCCCCTCCGTCCCGGTCTCGCCACGTCCCCGCGTCCCCGCCCTGCGCGCCTCCGACGCCGACCGCGACCGGGTGGCCACGGTGCTGGCCGAGGCACTCGCCACCGGCCGGCTGACCAGCGTCGAGCACGCCGACCGGCTGCAGGCGACCTACGACTCCGTGACCGTGGACGACCTCGTCCCGATCACCCTCGACCTGCCCGACGTCACCGCCACCGGCAGCGGCCCCGCCACCGTCCGGCAGGAGGTGAGCGCCGTCTTCAGCAAGGTCCTGCGGGGCGGGCGCTGGATCGCCGGCCGCCACACGACGCTGAACGCCACGTTCGGCGCGCTGATCGTCGACCTGTCCGACGCGGTGCTCCCCGGCCGTGAGATCACCCTTGAGGTCAACGCCTACTGCGGCAAGCTGATCGTCCGGGTCCCCAAGAACGCCCACGTCATCGACGAGGTCAGCGCGCTGTTCGCCAAGCGGCACATCTCCGGCGACCCCGGCGACGCGGGTGGCCCGGTCATCCGGGTCGTCGGCCGGACCACCTTCGGCAAGGTTGTCGTCGCGCGGGAGAGGAGCGACTGGAATCTCCCCGACAGGCCCTGATCCCCGGTGGACCCATCCGGTGCCGGCCCCGCCTACGATGCGGACAAACCATCCCGCACGAGGTGACCGCTTGCCTGATACCGACCCTCCCGGCGTCATGCCGATCGCCCTGGACGCGATGGGAGGCGACCACGCCCCGGACGAGATCGTGGCGGGCGCCGTCCACGCGGTGCGGGAGCACGGGATCCCCGTCGTCCTCGTCGGCGAGCCCCGCCCCCTCATGGAGGCGCTCGCCCTGCACGACGCGCTCACCGAGATCCCGATCATCCGGGCCGAGGAGGAGCTGGCCATGGACGAGGGCGCCCTCGCCAGTCTCCGCCGCCCACGCTCCAGCATCGCCGTCGCCTGCCATCTCGTACGGCGGGGCGACGCCTCCGCCGTGGTCTCCGCCGGATCCACCGCCGGGATCGTGGCCACCGGAAAACTCCGGCTCCGCAGCCAGACCGGGGTGCTCAGGCCCGCCATCACCGTCGCCCTGCCCACCCGGCCCACCCCCACCGTCCTGCTGGACGCGGGCGCCAACGCCGAGGTGAAGCCGGAGATGCTGGTGCAGTTCGCCCACCTCGGCGCGGCCTACGCGGAGACCGTCCTGGACGTCGCCGAACCCAAGATCGGCCTGCTGACCATCGGCAGCGAGCCGGGGAAGGGCAACAAGCTCGTCAAACGGGCACACGAGCTGCTGTCGGCCGCCCCCGGCCTGGACTTCGCCGGCAACGTCGAAGGGCACGACCTGCTCACCGGGGCCGTGGACGTCATCGTCACCGACGGCTTCACCGGCAACGTGGCGCTCAAGACCATGGAGGGCAGCGTCCGCTACGCCTTCGCCGAGCTCCGCGAGACGATCAACGAGAGCCGCGCGGCCCGGCTGGGCGGGATGCTGCAGCGCAAGCGCGTCAAGGAGCTCAACCAGCGACTGGACCCCGAGGTCCACGGCGGGGCCGTACTGCTCGGCCTGAACGGCACCGTGGTCATCGCGCACGGCTCCTCGCAGGCCAGAGGGGTGAGCGCCGCCTGCGTGCTGGCCGCCCGGCTGGCCCGGCAAGGCGTGGTCGCCCGCATCGGCGAACGCCTGAGCGCCGCCCATCGGCCGCACCGCCTCTGGTGACCATCGGCCGCGCCGCCCCAGGATGGACCACCGCCGAGGAGCCCGGCGCACCCCTCATGACTCCGGCTGCGCCGCCTGGGAGCCCGGCCTCTCCGGCCGCGCCGCCGGCGGCTTTCAAGATCATGTAATCGCCCGAAATATCGCCGGCTCACGACCGGCCAAACGATACCCTTAGGTCATGACCGACCCGCAGCACGCCCTCACCGAGCGCGTCCAGCAGGCGCTGGCCGCCGCCTTCGGTGCGGACTACGCCGACGCAGACCCGCTGATCCGTCCCTCCCAGTTCGCCGACTACCAGGCGAACGTGGCGATGAGCCTGAGCAAGCGGCTGCGACGGGCCCCGCGGGAGGTCGCCCAGGAGATCGCCGACCACCTCACCGGCCGCGCCGGCGACGCGCAGGGGGAGCCCTTCCCCGGCACCGTCGAGGTCAGCGGTCCCGGCTTCCTGAACATCACGCTGTCCGACGACTGGATCACCGCCCAGACCGCCGGGATCCTGGCCGACCCGCGCAGCGGCGTCGCCCTCGTCGCCTCGCCGCAGACCGTCGTGGTCGACTACTCCGCGCCCAACGCGGCCAAGGAGATGCACGTCGGCCACCTGCGCACGACCATCGTCGGCGACGCCCTGGTCCGCGTGCACGAACACGTCGGCAACAAGGTCATCCGGCAGAACCACCTGGGCGACTGGGGCACCCCGTTCGGCATGCTCATCGAGCACCTGCTGGACATCGGCGAGGAGACCGCCGTGGCCCAGCTCGAGGCGGGCGAGGGCAACGCCTACTACCAGGCGGCCCGCGCCAAGTTCGACAGCGACCCGGAGTTCAACAAGCGCGCCCGCACGCGGGTGGTGACCCTCCAGGCCGAAGAGCCGGAGACCATGCGCCTGTGGCACATCTTCATGGACGCCACGGTCCGCTACTTCAACAAGGTCTACCACCAGCTCGGCGTGACGCTGACCGACGGCGACATCGCCGGCGAGAGCATGTACAACCACATGCTCGCCAAGGTCTGCGACGAGCTCCAGGAGCGTGGCATCGCGGTCGTCAGCGACGGCGCGCTCTGCGTCTTCCCGCCCGGCTTCACCGGCCGCGAGGACCAGCCGCTGCCGTTCATGATCCGCAAGAGCGACGGCGGATACGGCTACGCCACCACCGACATGGCCACCATCCACTACCGCGTCCAGGACCTCAAGGCCGACCGGATCCTCTACGTGATCGGGGCGACCCAGGCCCTGCACATGTCGATGCTGTTCGCCTCCGCCAGGATGGCCGGCTGGCTGCCCGACCACGTCCGCGCCGAGCACGTCCAGATCGGCAGCGTGCTGGGTAGCGACGGCAAGATGTTCAAGACCCGCAGCGGCGAGTCCATCAAGCTGCTGCAGCTGCTCGACGAGGCCGAGACCCGTGCCGCCGCCGTGCTCGCCGACCGCGACTACGACGACACCACGCGCGGCGTGATCGGGCACGCCGTCGGCATGGGCGCGGTCAAATACGCCGACCTGTCGGTCAGCCACGACAGCGAATACGTCTTCGACTTCGACCGGATGCTCGCGCTGACCGGCAACACCGGCCCCTACCTCCAGTACGCCACCGCCCGCATCCGCTCCATCTTCCGCAAGGCGGACACCGACCCGGCCAAGGCGACCGGCCCGATCGTGCTCGGCCACCCCGCCGAACGCGCCCTGGCCCTGCAGCTCCTCGGCTTCGGCGCGATCGTGGAGGAGGTGGCCGAGAGCTCCGTGCCGCACCGGCTCGCCAACTACCTGTTCGAGACCGCGAGCGCCTTCACCACCTTCTACGAGAACTGCCCCGTCCTGAAGGACGACGTCGACCCGGCCACGCGCGCCTCCCGGCTCGCCCTGTGCGCGCTCACCCTGCGCGTGCTGGAGACCGGCCTGAGCCTGCTGGGCGTCCCGGTCCCCGAACGCATGTGAGCTATCCGCCGGATGATCGCCTTGATTCACCAAATCGAGGCGATCATCCGGCAAAATTGGGTTCGGCGCGCCTCCCGACAGGGATGACCGAAGCGCACTACGCTGGCGCGGTCACCGGTCACAACTTCGGAGAGTTCTCTGCCTTGAGCACCGACCTGACCGCGAGTCCCCACATCGGGACGGAGCTGCACCGCTACGCCGAGGCACTCCTGGCGAATCTGACCGCCGACGCAGCCCTCTCCACGGCGCCACCGAAGTTCCCGGACGTGACCGACCACTGGCTGGCCCCGGCGGTCGAGGCCCTCACCCTGCTCATGCGCGGCGAAGACGCGCTCGACCCACTCGGCCGCGCCGCCCAGCTCGACGAGCAGCGGACCGCGCTCTTCCTCTGCCTGGCCCTGGCCGTCGCCGGCCGGGGCGACCAGATCCACGCCTCCTGGCTGGGCATCGCCTTCGGCGGGCTGTCCGCCGACAGGCCGGTGACCCACGGCCAGCGTGCGCTCTGGCTCGCCGCCGCCAAGGGAGCGTACGGCCCCGCAGGCAAGATCTTCGTGCTCCGCAGGCTCGACTCGGTGGCCACGCCCTCGGAGGTCGAGCCCGACCGGTGGTTGAGCGCGATGACCCCGCACGAGCCCTCGATGGTGGTGCCGCCGTCCCTGGTCGACTTCCCCGAGCTCGCCGAGCTCCCCGAACTGGCCGGGCCCGTCCAGGCCGCCGACCAGCTGGCCCGCCTGCTCGGCCGCTGCGTCGAGATCACCTCGACCCGGGAGAGCACCGGAACGGAGCCGACTGGCCGCGCGGGCAGACCCGCCGCCGCGTGGATCGAGGGTGAGCCGCTCGCGGTGCTGCGTCACCTGATCGGCTCAGACGTCGCCGAGCGCCCGACCGACTCGCTCACCGGTCACCTGCTCACCGATCTGCGTCCCGGCTCCGATCCGCACCTGGCCGCCATCGCCCTGCACATGGCCGCGCCGACCGTGCGGGCCGCCGCCGAGGGCCTGGTGCTGGCCACCCAGGTGGATCCGCCGGAATCGGTCACCATGCCGCTGCTCGGGCACCGTGTGGTGCTCCGCCCCGAGGGCCCTGACCCCGAGTCGCTGGCCGCCGCCGAAGAGCGGATCAGCGTCGAAGGCGTGCCCGCCCGCGGCCGCCCCTGGCTCGCCTACGCGCTGCTCGCCCTGGGCGTGGCAGCCCTGGTGGCCGCGCTCGTCACCCCCGTGACGCTGCCGCTGGCGGCGCTCGCGCTGGCCCTGGTGGCCGCGGGAGGCCACCAGCTCTGGCGCCGGCGCAGGCACGAGCGGGCAGACGCCGAATATGTCACCGCGCAGCTCTCCGAGCTGCGCGAGCTGGCCGACAGCGCTGTGTGGGCACTGCACGAATACGCCCGCGAGAGCGACAAGCGCGCCCAGACCGCCGCCTCGGACCTGGCCGAACTGACCCGTGTGCTCCGCAGGGGCCCCCGCGCAAGATAGCCGGAGCACCAGCCGGGAGCGCACCGGGAGCGCCCCAGCGCCACGGAGGAGGCCGCAGGGCGCCGGCCGCGGCGCAGGGGGGCATGGGCATGGGAGCGGTGAAGATCGCATGCCACGGCCGTCCCGGTGGCCCGGGATCAGCCGGTGGTGATCTCCACCTCTGCCGGAGCCAGCAGGAAGACCTTCTCCGCGATGCGCTCTATCCGGCCCTCACAGCCGTAGGCCAGGCCCGCGGCGAAGTCGACCATCCGCGTGGCCTCGGCAGTGCTCATGACGTTGACGTCCATGATGACGGTCTGGCCGTCGCGGAAGTGCTGTCCGATGATCGGAGCGTCGTTGTACTTCCTGGGCGTCAGCATCACGATCCGCGAAGGCTCGCTCATCGAGCGCCAGCGCTTGGCCGCACGCTCCGAAGCGGGCTGCCAGTCCTCGCCCTCGCCTTCGACGTCGTCCTCGTAGTCATAGGACTCGTCGTAATCCTCTGCTCCGCCTAGGCCAAGGTAGGTCGCCACCTTGCGCACTGCCCCCATCGGCTCGTCCTTTCCTCAGGACCACGCCGCATCCGGCTTGTCCTACACCTTGGACGGTAACCGACGCCCAGAAGTTCGCCGCGCGACACGCCCAACGCTTATTCCCACTTTGTACGGCTAGCGCACTGGTTTGCCTGGCCCGCACACCCGCTTTCAGCCGAATATTGTCGATCAGTTAAAATTACGTCATGCACATCTATACGGTCGATTCATTTACCGACCAATTTTCCAAGGGTAACCCTGCGGGGGTCTGTCTACTCGACAATCCGGTTCCGGATGCCTGGATGCAGTCCATCGCAGCGGAGATGAGGCACTCCGAGACGGCCTTCGTGCTTGAAGGGGAAGACGGCGAGCCGTATTCACTCCGTTGGTTCACGCCGGCGACCGAGGTGGCACTGTGCGGACACGCCACCTTGGCCACGGCGCACGTCCTGTATTCCACCGGATCGGCCCCGGAAACCCTTGAGTTCTCAACGAAGAGCGGGATCCTGTCCGTGACCAGGGACGGAGCCGGTCTGATCACCATGGATTTCCCGGCGAAGATGCTCGAAGCGGTGAGCCCGCCGGAGGGTCTGCTGGACGCACTGGGGGTCGTCAGTCCTCTCTGGGTCGGCAAGAACGAGTGGGACTATCTCGTGGAGGTCGAGTCCGAGGAGGCCGTACAGAGCCTCGCTCCTGACTTCCTCATGCTGGAGAAGGTGGACGCCCGAGGGGTCATCGTGACCGCCCCCGCGTCGCGGTCCGGCATCGACTATGTCTCCCGTTTCTTCGCCCCCAAAGTCGGCGTCCCCGAGGACCCGGTGACCGGCTCCGCCCACTGCGCCCTGGCCCCTTACTGGACGGGCAAGCTCGGCCCCGACTCCCTGATCGGCGCCCAGCTCTCCCAGCGGGGCGGTGTGGTCCACACGACCCTGCGGGGCGACCGGGTCCGGCTGGCCGGGCATGCGGTGACCGTGCTCTCCGGCGAGCTTCACGTCTGAAGGCCCGCGGGGGAAGGCATGGTGGCGCCCCGCCCCACCCGGACCGGCCGTCAAGCCCCCGGAACGCAGGAAAGGCCACCCCCGAAGGGATGGCCTTTCCTGAATGATTGTCCGGCGGCGACCTACTCTCCCACACCGTCCCCGGTGCAGTACCA
>NZ_JBSFPS010000336.1:0-9717 GCF_053588315.1 Streptosporangium sp. NPDC003464
GTTGGCCAGCGGCTGCTCGATGAGCAGCAGGCCGAAGTCGTCGAGCTTGGCCAGGTGGGGGGCGTCGGTGAGGGTGTAGGCGGCGTTGGCGTCGACCTGGAGCAGCAGGTCGTCGCCGAAGCGCTCACGCACGGCACGGACGGGGGCGACGTCCCAGCCGGGCTCGATCTTCAGTTTGATCCGGACGTAGCCCTCCGCGAGATAGCCGCCGACGGCGTCCAGGAGCTCCGGGACGGAGTTCATGATGCCCACCGACACCCCGCACGGCACCCGGTCCTTGGACGCTCCCAGGAAGGAGGCGAGGGACTGCCCGCCGGCCCGGAGCTGGGCGTCCAGGACGGCGCTCTCCAGGGCGGCCTTGGCCATCCGGTGCCCCTTGAACGGTTCGAGGGCCCGGCCCACGCCGTGGACGTCGGCGTGGGCGGGCAGGGCGGGGATGAGGAAGCGGCGCAGGACGTCGGCGGCACCGTCCACGTACTCGGGGGAGTAGAGGGGGTCGGACATGGCCACGCACTCGCCCCAGCCCTCGGCGTCGGGGGTGACGACCCGCACCAGCAGCACGTCGCGTTCGGTCTCGGTGCCGAACGAGGTGCGGAACGGCGCGACCAGCGGCATCCCGATCCGCCGCAGTTCGATTCCAGTGATCTTCATGTTCTCTCCTTCTCGGTGGGTCCCTCGCCTGCCGGGGGCCGTTGCCCGCCCCCGCTCCCTCCGGCCGGGCTCACCGTTCCACGATGTAGTGGCCCTCGCCGGTGAACCCGGTCACCCGGGCCCCTTCCCTCATCAACCCGCCCAGCACGTCACGTACGGCGTGGCGCCACGCCAGCGCCGCGCCCGGATCGGCGCGGCGCAGCGTCTCGATGTCGGAGGGGACCGCGACCAGCGCCACCCGGGCGTCGCCGCGCCCGGCGACCGGGCGGTCGTCGCGCTCGGCCAGGGCGGTCACCGCGTCCGGCGGGACCTGCGGCCGGTACGGCTCGCCCCGGACGGCCGCCGACACCCGCGGCTCGGACAGCCGCCAGACGGCGAGCACCCGGTCCGACTCGTCACCGGTGTTGATCGCGTCCTCCATGACGCCGTAGAAGGACGGCAGGTATTCCTCGGGGCGGGCGCCGAGCTTGACCATGTTGAAGTGGGCGTTGCGCCGCACCAGCGGGTCGTAGGTCCAGGTGATCCGGTCCAGGCCCCGGTCGAGGGCCCAGGCGCGCTGGTGCAGCTTGAGGGCGAACCCGATCCCGCGCCCGACGGAGGCGCCGGTGACATGGGAGTGCAGCACCTGCCCGGGCGGCGCCCCGAAGAACGCCACCGAGGCCCCGACCATCCGGCCGCCCTGGTAGGCCCCGGCCACGTAGTTGCCCGCGTGGGACAGCGCCCGCATCATCTCCACGGAGATCGGCGGATCGCCGGGCCCGGGGTGCCAGATGTCGTCGAACAGCCGGTGGACCTCCTCGAAGCCGGACAGCTCCGACAGCTCGACGATGCGCACCCCCGCGGCCTCCGCCGCCGCCTCGGCGTACTCGTCGCTCCGCGGGGAGCCCGCCGGACGGTCCGTCACCCGCCGTCCTTGCCCGAGGGCGCGGAGTGGTCTTCCCGGGGTGCGGAATGGTCTTTCTGAGATGCCGAGCCGTCCCCCAGCACCGCCGAGATCAGCCCGGCCAGCAGCCTCGCCCGGCCGGGCATCTCCGCGACGACCACGTGCTCGTGCGCGGCGTGCGCGCCGCCTCCCACCGCGCCCAGCCCGTCGAGCGTCGGGCAGCCGGCCCCGGCGGTGAAGTTCCCGTCGGAGGCGCCGCCCACGGCCACCCCCCGCACCGCTCCCATGCCCAGATCCTTCGCGATCCGGCGGGCCAGCTCGAACAGGCGCGCCGAGGAGGCCTCCTCCAGCGGCGGCCGGTTCGGGCCCCCGCTCACCTCCAGCCGGGTCCCCGGGACCCGGGGGACCAGCGCCCGCACCAGCTCGTCCACCCGCTCCTGTGCCGCGATGGTGGGCACGCGCACGTCCACCTCCACGCCGGCGAGCGCGGGCACGGTGTTGACGGTGGTGCCCCCCGACAGCACGGTCGGCGTCACCGTGGCCGGACCCAGGCCGCCCGGCCGGCCCGGCGCCGGCCCGCCGTCCACCGACGCGGCGATCGCGCTGAGCGCGAGGATCTGGTGGGCCAGCTCGACCGCGGCGTTGGCCCCCTTCTCCGGCTCCAGCCCCGCGTGCGCGGCCCTGCCGTGCACGGTGACCCGGTAGTTGGAGGTGCCCTTGCGCGCGGTCTTGAGCGCCCCGCCGTCGGCGCTGGCCTCCAGCACGAACGCGGCCGCGCAACCGCGCGCCGACTCCTCGATCAGCGCGCGCGAGGTCGGCGAACCGACCTCCTCGTCCCCGGTGACCAGCACGCACACCCCGTCCGGCGACGGCAGCGCGGCCAGTGCGTGGAAGGCCTGCACCAGCCCGGCCTTCATGTCGAACACCCCCGGCCCGCGGGCGATCCCGTCCACGAGCGACCAGGGGTGCTCGGCCAGCGTCCCGACAGGCCAGACCGTGTCGTGGTGGCCGACCAGCAGGACCCGGGGCGTGCCGAAGGTCCACCGCAGGTGGGTGACCCCGTCGATCACGATCGTCTCCGGGTGCGCGCCGAGCCTCCTGAACCCCAGGTCGGCGACCACCCGGGCGCTGCGGGCCACCGCCTCGTGGTCGGCGGAGAAGGACTCGCAGACGACGAGCTCCGCCAGGTCCTCAAGCATGACGTCCAGGTTCACGCCGGCCTGCCCAGCTCGGCGCGGAACAGCCGCAGGACGTTGCCACCGATGATCTTGACGATCTCCTCGTCGGCGAAGCCGTGCTTGAGCAGGGCGTCGGTGACCAGCGGCAGCCCGCTGGGGCCGGCCAGCCCGGGGACGGCGGCCAGCGGGTCGACGCCGCTGTAGCTGAACCCCTCGCAGCACGGCGGCGTGACGTCGTTCATGACCTCGCGCATGAAGTCGGGGCCGAGCCCGACGTGGTCGATCCCGCCGACGCTCACGACGTGCTCGATGTGGTCCACCAGGCGGTCCACGGTGTAGTCGGCCGGGTCGTCGGCGAGGAAGGCCGCCAGGAAGTTGACGCACACCACGCCACCGGTCGCGGCGACGGCGCGGATCTGGTCGTCGGTGAGATTGCGGTGGTGCTCGCGCAGGGCCCGGGCCGAGGAGTGGGTCGCCATCACCGGCCGGGTGGCCAGCTCCAGCACGTGCTCCACCCCGGAGGCGCTCAGGTGGGAGACGTCGAAGATCATGCCGAGGCGTTCCATCTCCCGGACCACCTCCACCCCCGCCGTGGTGAGCCTGCTGCCGGTGGCGTCCTCGCCGCTGCCGTCGGCGAGGGCCGTACGGCCCCAGTGCGCGATCGAGGCGACCCGCACGCCCAGCCGGTGCAGGGTGGGCAGCAGCTCCACGTCGGCGTCCAGGCCGGGAGCGCTCTCCAGTGCCAGCACCAGGGCGATCCTCCCCTCGCCGAGCGCCCCGTCGATCTGGGCGCCGTCGGTGCAGAGCCGTACCGCGTCCTGGTTGCCCTCCGCCAGGGTGTGCGCGCACTCGATCATGCGCAGGGTCTGCCTGAGCGCCCCCTCCGGCCGGTACTGGTCGTCGATGAAGACCGGCAGCACCTGCAGGTCCACCCCGCCCTCGCGGAGCTGGGGCAGCCAGCGCTCGCGGAAGAAGGAGGCCCACTGTCGCGGAGGTCGTGCCGTGACGGCCATCAACAGGTCGTTGTGGGTATCGGCGACCACGGCGTCACGGTGGAGGTCAGCGGACACGGGCAGGCCCTTCTTCGCAGGTGGCTCTCGTCACCGCCGACGCTATCGAGAGTCCGCGCCCGGCGCCCGGACGGGGCGCTGTGTGAGGCCGCCGGCCGGCACGCGTAGCCTCAGGTCGCCAGGTCGCCAGGTCGCCAGGTCGCCAGGACACCCGGACACCCGGACACCCGGACACCCGGCGGAGCGGGTGGGGCGGGTGGAGCGGCGCGCGGGGCGGGCCGGCGCGCGGGTCCGGCGGGTCAGCGCGCGAAGCGGAAGGCCGCCGGACGGGGCGCCCTGGTGATCCGCCGGTAGACGGTCGTCGGGGCCGGCCAGTTGTTGGTCACCCGGCCCGCCGAGTTCTTGTACCAGCTCGTGCAGCCCGCCCCCCACACCATGGTGTCCATCGCCCGCTCCAGGCTCCGCCGCCAGGCGTCCATCGCCTCCGGCCTGACCTCCATCGGTCCTCTCCGCGCGAGGTGCGGAAGGCAGCCCATGACGTATCCGACCTGGCATTCGATCATGAAGACGATCGAGTTGTGACCGAGGTTGGTGTTGGGCCCGTAGAGCAGGAACAGGTTCGGGAAGTGCGGCACCGCGATGCCGAGGTAGGCCTCCGCCCCGTCCTTCCACTCCTCGCCGAGACGGCGCCCCTGACGGCCGGTGATCTCGATGGGGGCCAGGAAGTCGGTGCTGTGGAAGCCGGTGGCGTAGACGATCACATCGGCCTCGCGGAGGCCGGTGGTGGTCTCGACGCCCGCCGCGGTGATCCGGGTGATCGGTTCGGTGACGAGCTCCACGTTGGAGCGGGTCAGCGCGGGATAGAAGTCGCTGTCGATGATGACCCGCCTGCAGCCGGGCGGGTAGCCGGGGGTCAGCTTGGCCCGCAGCAGCGGATCTCGGACCTGGCCGTGCAGATGGGCCAGGGCACGTCTGCGCAGCATCCCGGCGCTCCACCCGCCGGCCAGGGCCGGGTGGAGGGCGCCCTCGGCGTATCGGTAGACCCACTCGCGGTAGCCCCGCTGCAGGAACGGCACGTGGCGGAAGGCCGTCCGGACGCCCTCGCCGAAGACGGCGTCCGGCTTGGGGATCACCCAGTTGGGGGTGCGCTGGAAGACGTCCACCCGCCCGGCGACCTCGGCCACCCGGGGGATGAGCTGCGCCGCCGACGACCCGTTCCCGATCACCGCCACCCGCCTGCCGGTCAGGTCCCGCGAGTGGTCCCAGCGGGCGGAGTGGAAGGCCGCGCCCGCGAAGTCCGGCATCCCTGGGATGTCGGGCAGCCGGGGGCGGTTGAGCTGCCCCACCCCGGACACCACCACGTCGAAGAGCTGCTCGCCGGCCGCGGTGCGCACCCGCCACCTGCCCAGCGACTCGTCGAACGTGGCGGCCGTGACCTCGGTGTCCAGCCGGATCCGCGGGCGCAGGCCGTACTTGTCGGCGCACATCTCCAGGTAGGCGAGGATCTCCGGCTGTCCGGGATAGCGGCGGGTCCAGCTGGAGTATCTCTCGAAGGAGAAGGAGTACAGGTGCGAGGGGATGTCGCAGCCGGCCCCCGGATAGGTGTTGTCCCGCCAGGTGCCCCCGACGCCGGGCCCCTTCTCGAAAATCGTGTAGGAGCCGATCCCCGCCCGCTCCAGCTGTATGGCCATGCACAGCCCGCCGAAACCGGCACCGATGATCGCGACAGTCGGACTCACAGACCAGCCCTCCGGAGGTCGGGATCCACTTACATTAAGCGATTCGCCTCCGTCCGGACATAGGCCGGTAGTCTGCGCACGTGCCTACCCTCGCCGACGTCGTCCGAGAGCTCGAATCGACCTACGACCCCCGATGGGCGGAGTCGTGGGACGCCGTCGGGCTCGTCTGCGGAGACCCCTCCTCGGAGGTGCGCAGAGTCCTGTTCGCGGTGGACCCGGTGGCCGCCGTCGCCGACGAGGCCGTCGAGTGGGGCGCCGACCTGATCGTCACCCATCACCCGCTCTACCTGCGCGGCACCACGAGTGTCGCGGCCACCACCTTCAAGGGCCGTCTGGTCCACACGCTGATCAAGAACGACATCGGCCTCTTCACCGCCCACACCAACGCCGACGTCGCCGACCCCGGCGTCTCCGACGCGCTCGCCCGCGCCGTGGGCCTGGCCGGTCCGCTCACGCCCCTGCTGCCCTCGGCCGACGACCCGCGGCGCGGGCTCGGCCGCGTCGGCTCGCTACCCGCCCCGCTGTCGCTGCGCGAGTTCGCCCGGCAGGCCGCGCGCGGGCTCCCCGGTACGGCGGGCGGGCTGCGGGTCGCCGGTGACCTCGACCGCGAGATCCGGCTGGTGGCGGTGAGCGGGGGATCGGGAGACTCCCTCCTCGGCACGGCCCGCGCCGCCGGGGTGGACGTCTTCCTCACCGCGGACCTGCGCCACCATCCGGCGTCCGAGTTCATGGAGGCCTCCGGTGGGCCGGCGTTGATCGACGCCGCCCACTGGGCCACCGAGTGGCCCTGGCTGGCCGAGGCGGCACGCCGTCTGGAGTCCGGATTGGCCGGGAAGGGGATTACTGTTGAGACGCGCGTATCCGAGACGGTCACGGACGCTTGGAAGACAACAGCAGAGTGCGAGGATTTGAAGTGAAAGCAGCCCCGGCGGCCCAGAAGCGTCTGCTCGACCTGGCCGAACTCGACTCCGTCATCGACCGGCTGGCCCACCGCCGCCGCACCCTGCCCGAGCTGGCCGAGATCGACGAGGTCTCCACCCGCGTGGCGAGGCTCGCGACCCAGGTGATCGCCGCCGAGACCGAGGCGGGCGACCTGGCCCGCGAGCAGTCCAAGGCCGAGGCGGACGTCGACTCGGTCCGCATCCGCGCCGAGCGCGACCAGAAGCGCCTCGACTCCGGCCAGGTGTCCTCGCCGAAGGACCTGGCCAGCCTCCAGTCCGAGATCGCCTCCCTGAACCGCCGCCAGGGCGACCTGGAAGAGGTCGTGCTGGAGATCATGGAGCGCCGCGAGTCGGCCGACGCGCAGGTCGCCAAGATCGTCGCTGAGCGCGACGAGCTCGCCGCCGCCCGCGGCGTCGCCGAGGACCGCAGGGACGCCGCCTTCGCCGAGATCGACAAGGAGAGCGCCGAGGTCAAGGGCAAGCGCTCGGGCGTCGCCGCCGACATCCCCGCCGACCTGCTGGCCCTCTACGAGAAGCTCCGCGAGCAGTTCGGAGTGGGCGCCGCGATGCTGCAGGGCGCCCGCTGCCTCGGCTGCCGCACGAGCCTGTCCATCGCCGAGATCAACCGCATCAAGGCCGCCTCGCACGACGAGGTCATCCGCTGCGAGGAATGCCGCCGCATCCTGGTCCGCACCGCAGAGTCGGGGCTGTGACCGCCTACGTCGTCGAGGCCGACGGCGGGTCCCGGGGCAACCCCGGCCCCGCCGGCTACGGCGCCGTCGTCAAGGACGCAGCCGACGGCCAGGTGCTGGTCGAGACCGCCGAGGCGATCGGCACCCAGACCAACAACGTCGCCGAATACCGCGGCCTGATCGCGGGCCTGCAGTCGCTTCTCGCCCTCGCGGGCGACGGCGCCGCCGTCGAGGTCCGGATGGACTCCAAACTGGTCATCGAGCAGATGGCCGGCCGCTGGAAGATCAAGAACGAGGGGCTGCGCCCGCTCGCGCTGGAGGCGGGCGCCCTGGCCCGGCGCCTGCGGGTCACCTGGCAGTGGATCCCCAGGGAGAAGAACAAGGACGCCGACCGGCTGGCCAACGAGGCCATGGACGCCGCCGCCAAGGGCCGCCCCTGGCAGCTCAGCGGATCCTCGGTCGCCGGCTCCACCGCGGGCGGAGCCCCGTCCCGCGGGGCCGGCTCTCCCGCCTCCGCGGCCGCCGCCGCGCCGGCCGCGCAGGACTCCCTCCTCGACCTCCTCGACTCCGATGACGTCTCATCGGGGCAGCAGGTCGTGGCGGCCCCCACCGCCGGCAGCGGCTGGCGTGCGCCCACGACCGTGGCGACCTCGCTGCTCCTGCTCCGGCACGGCGAGACGCCGCTCTCGGTCGAGCGCAGGTTCTCCGGGCTCGGCGATCCGGAGCTCACCCCCAACGGCGTCGCCCAGGCCGAAGCCGCCGCCGCCAGGCTGTCACGCGGGCCGTACGGCGTGCAGGTGGTCGTCAGCTCGCCGCTCAGGCGCGCCCGCGCCACCGCCGAGACCGTCGCCGCCCGGCTCGGGCTGGAGGTGGTCGTCGACGAGGGGCTCAGGGAGGTCGACTTCGGCGACTGGGAGGGCCACACCTTCACCGAGATCCAGCGCCGGTGGCCGGACCTGCTCGCCGCGTGGCTGGCGGACCCGTCCGCCGCGCCGCCGGGTGGGGAGAGTTTCGGGGAGGCGGCGCGGCGGGTCCAGGCGACCGGAGACCGGCTGGTCGAGCGCTACGAGGGCAGGACGGTCCTCGCCGTCTCCCACGTCACGCCGATCAAGATGCTGCTCCGGTCCGCGCTGCTCGCTCCCCTCGCCGCGCTGTACCGCATGCATCTCGATCTGGCAGCCCTGTCCCTGATCGAGTACTACGCCGACGGCCCGGCGGTGGTCAAGGTGTTCAACGACACCTCGCACCTGGCTGAGACGGCACCCTGATTCCACCGGAGGCGACTTGCCGCTCGGTTGGAGACCACTTGGGGAGCCATTAGGCTGGGACGCACGGCGGACGAGCCGGCCGGGCGGCCGCGTCGGGTCTCTTCGGAGACCCGCCGAGGAAGGTCCGGGCTCCACAGGGCAGGGTGGTCGGTAACGCCGACCCGGGGTGACCCGCGGGACAGTGCCACAGAGAACAGACCGCCTCCCGTGAGGGAGGTAAGGGTGAAACGGTGGTGTAAGAGACCACCAGCGCCCACGGTGACGTGGGCGGCTCGGTAAACCCCACCTGGAGCAAGGTCAAGAAGGGACGCTCCCCGGAGCGTCCCGCGCACGACGTTCGAGGGCTGCCCGCCCGAGTCGTGCGGGTAGACCGCTTGAGGCCGCCGGCAACGGCGGCCCTAGATGGATGGTCGCCCCTTCACGTCAGTGAAGGACAGAACCCGGCCTACAGGCCGACTCGTCCGCCCTCCCCGCCCCTGACCTGCGGCGGAGCTTTTGCTCATGGAGCTGGAGACCCTGAGGGGGCACATCGGGGGCACATTCAGGTGAGTTGAGGTCCGGCGGCGAAGGCGTTGTCCAGCCCGTCAGTGCCCGCTCGGACGCCTCCGGGACCAGATGCCCGTACAGGTCCACGGTCGTGGTGACGGACCCGTGGCCCGGCCACCGGGACACCTCGGAGATGGGCACCCCCTCGGTGAGGGCCGTACTGGCGAAGGTGCGCCGCAGATCGTGGAACGTCATGTCCACCGGCACCCCGGCCACGAGGATCGCGGGTCTGAGGATGTCGACGTTGAAGTGGTCGCCGCCGGATCAGGTTGCCGCGCGCCGTCCGGAACAGCGCGTCGACCAGTGCCACAACCTGGTCGAGGTCCGAGACGGGATCTACCTGCACCGCAAGGGGGCGGCGCCGGGTGACGGCCGCGACGTGCTCATCGCCGGTACGCGAGGCACCCCCTCCTATCTCGTGGCCGCCCACGCCGGGCCGGACGCCAACCATTCCGTCGCGCACGGCGCGGGCCGCAAGATGTCGCGTGCGGACGCCCTGCGCCGGGGCCGGGCCAAGCACACGGTCGAGGAACTGCGCCGCACGCCGGTGGGCTCGCTGGTGGTGTGCGGAGACCGTCAGCTGCTCTTCGAGGAGGCGCCGACGGCCTACAAGCGCATCGAGCAGGTGATCGCCGACCTCGTCGACCATGACCTGGCCACGCCCGTGGCCACCACGGTCCCTCTGGTCACCTACAAGACACCCGATCTCGGATCCGCACCCCAGCGGGACCAGCGCCGCAAGCGAGGCCGGCGGTGAGCGTCCACCTGCTCCTGTCGGCCGGGCGCGGCCCGCAGGAGTGCGCCTGGGC
>NZ_JBSFPS010000337.1:0-9673 GCF_053588315.1 Streptosporangium sp. NPDC003464
GTCTGAACAATGATCAAAAAACGCCAGGCCAGCACCCACGGCCGGACCGGTGAGCACGGCTAGCCGCGGAGCGCGTGGCCGAGCAGGCCCAGCGGAGGGGAGCCGAGGCCGAGCATGGCCGTGTGGAAGCGCTTGAGGGTGAACCCGGCGCCCCACTCGGCCCTGGCCCGCTCGCGCAGGTCGAGGATCTCCAGCTTGCCCCAGGTGTAGCGGCCGTAGGTCGGGTCGAAGGTGGCCCGCGCCGCCTCCGACAGCGCCGCGGGGCCGGCGAGGTGGGTGTCGGCCTCGAAGCGGCGGGCGCCCTCCTCGACGGTCATCGCGCCGGTGTGCACGCCGACGGCGCAGGCCAGGCGGGTCACCCGGATCAGCGCCTCCAGCCACACGCCGATCTCGAAGCGCGGGTCGCCGGGCGCGTAGCCCTCCTCGACGCAGAGCTCCTCGGCGTAGTGCGCCCATCCCTCGGCGAAGGCCATCGACATCAGCGTCCGCCGCACCTCGGAGGGGGCGTGCCGCAGCGCCCGGCCGTGGGAGAAGTGGCCCGGGGCGACCTCGTGCACGTTGATCGCCGGCAGGGTGGTCTCGCTGAAGACCTCCAGCCACTCCTCGATCTCGCGCTCCGGCCAGGAGGGGTCGGGCGGGGTGATGTGATACCAGGACGGGCCGTCGGGCTCGCCGGGCGCCGACCAGCTCATCATCGCCATGGCCCACCGGCGCGACTCCGGCGCGAGGCCGACCAGGCACTCGCCGTCGTTGTAGGGCACCAGGTCCTTCTCGCGGGTGAAGGCGATCGCCCGCTCGGTGCCGGCCCTGGCCGCGTCGATCACGCCGTCGATGCCGGGGTGCTGCCTGACCAGCTCACGCGCGACCTTCAGCGGCGGCCGGCCGCCGGAGCCCAGCTCGGCGCACGCCTCGGTGAGCCGCGCCATGAGGCGGTCGCGTTCGGCGTCGGCCCGCGCGGCGAGCGCGCCCAGGTCCACCTGGAGGCCGTCGCCCGCGCCCATCAGCAGGGACAGGCCCTCCGCGCCGAGAGAGGCGTCCGGGTCGCCGGAGCGCGCGGCCTCCTCGACGTGCTCCACCAGGCGGGTGTGCGCCTTGAGCGCCGCCTCGCGCACGGACTCCTCCGCGTCGGCCGGCACCCCGGCCGCCAGCCCTCGCACGGCCCCCAGCAGCGCGGTCGCGACCGGCGCGCTGAGGCGGTCGAGCGAGGCGACGGCGTGCTCCACGGCCTCCGGCCAGCGGGCGAGGTGGGCGTGCTTGGCGGCGGTCCGCTCGGCCTCGGGGGCGTAGTCGCGGTCGTAGGCGGCGAGGTCGAGGTTGTTCAGGTGGTCGAGCGGGCTGCGGCGGTGCAGCTCCAGCTCGCCGAACCGGACCCGGGCGGCCTCCTCGAAGATCTGCAGGTGCGCCGCGTCGTAGGGGTCGGCGGGCGCCTCCCCCTCGCCGAGCGCGGCCAGCCCCGTGCGCACGCCCTCGGGCGAGAGATCCTGGATCCGGCCGTCGTACTCGTGCCGGCCGGCCGTCTCGCGGACGTCGGCGACGGCCAGATCACACACCGCGCGCAGGCGGCTGTCGAGTTCGGTCATGGACGCGACGCTATCCCAGGACATCCCGCGGCGGGTACGGACGGTCGGCGCGCGGGCGGCCCCGGGATCTCCCGGCCGCGACTGCCACGCCGGCCAGGACAGGCCCGCTACGTCGAGCCCGACGTCCGGGTCCGCCACCGGCCGGCCGGACCGCCCGCGGCCGGGCCCGTCACCCGCCGGCCGGACCGCCCCGCTCGCCGATCAGGTCGAGCAGCTGCTCCAGTGTCTTGTCGTCCGTGGCGGGGGCCATCACGGTGATCCGGAGGTGGCGTACTCCGCCGACCTCGGTCGAGGTGAGGTGGAAGGCGCCGTCCGCCATCAGGTCCTCGCGGATCACCGCCTGGTCGGCGGTGCCGTACCGGAAACAGACGATGTTGCTCTCCGGCTCGTAGGGGCACTCGAAGCCGGGCCGCTCCTGGGCCAGCTCCCAGAAACGGTGCGCCGTCGCGTACTGCCGCGCGACGTAGTCGCCCAGGCCCCGCTCGCCCCGCCAGGCCAGGTTGAGGAAGATCTTCAGTCCCAGCTCGGCCTTGCTGCACTCCACGGTCCTGCCGATCAGGTCGAAGCCCTGGTCGCCGTAGAACAGGTAGCTCGCCCGCTGCTGGAAGGCGGCGTCCAGGTCGCCCTCCCTCTTGGTCAGGACCGCCGCCGCCAGGCTGGAGGTGCGCAGCATCTTGTGGGCGTCCCAGATCAGGGAGTCGGCGAGCTCGATCCCGTCGAGCAGGTGCCGGTGCTCTTCGGCCAGCAGCGCCGACGCCCCGTGGGCGCCGTCCACGTGGAACCAGACGCCGTTGGCGGCGCAGAACTCGCCGACGCCGCGCAGGTCGTCGTAGAGCCCGGTCCCCGTCGAGCAGGCGTTGGCCACCAGGGCCATCGGCCGCCGTCCCGCCCGCCGTACCCGCTCCAGGGCCTCGGGCAGGCGGGCGACGTCGATCCTGCCCAGCTCGTCCACGTCCAGCGGCATGACGGCCTGCTCCCCCAGGCCGAGGATCGCGGCGGCGCGGGTGAGCGAGTAGTGCGACGATGCCGGCGCGAGCAGGGCGAGGTCGGCGGGGACCCCCTCGGTCCACGCCTCCGGCGCGGCCGCCGCGCGCGCGGCCAGCAGCGCGGTGAGGTTGGCCAGCGACCCGCCGTGGGTGAGCACCCCGCCACCCGTCTCCCCGAAGCCCACCTTGTCCAGCATCCAGCGCAGGACCCCGAACTCGACGGTCGCCGCCGAGGCGCCCATCTCGTAGATCGCCATCGGGTTGTTGGCGGCGCCGTGGACGAAGTCGGCGAGCGCGGCCGGGAAGTCGGGGGCGGCGACCTGGTGGCCGAGGTAGGCGGGGTGGTGCAGCCGGGTCCCCTCGTCCAGGTAGGCCGCGAGGAAGTCCGCGTAGCTGTCCGGCGTCATCCCGCCCTCGCGGATCCACCGCGCGAGCCCGAGCCGCTCGGCCAGCTCCCGCGGCGGCCGGCGGCGCAGGACGGGCGGCAGGCCCCGCTGGCTCTCGTCCACGTAGGTGGCCAGCCCGTCGACGGTCACGGTCGCGGCGCGCATGAACTCTTCAACGTTCCACATCACATGCGAGATACTGATCGAATCTACGGCAAATCACCAGCTATGCCGAATTCTGGAGCAGAAAACTCGATGAACACCGCACTGGATTCGATCGACCGCGCGATCCTGGCCGAACTGCAGAAGGATGCGCGCCTGCCCAACAAGGACCTCGCCGAGCGCGTCGGCGTCGCCCCCTCCACCGCCCTGGAGCGGGTGCGCGCCCTGCGCCGGCGCGGGGTGATCACCGCCTTCCGCGCCGAGACGGAGCCGACGGCCCTGGGCCGCCCGCTCCAGGCCATGCTCGCCCTGCGGGTCCGCCCGCACACCAGCCAGCTCGTCGACCCGCTCCGGGCCTTCGTGCTCGGCCTGCCCGAGACCGTCGCCCTCTTCCACGTGGCCGGCCCGCAGGACTTCCTGGTCCACGTCGCCGTCCCCGACGCCGACCACCTGCACCGGCTCGTCCTGGACCGCTTCCTGATCCGTCCCGAGATCGTGCACCTGGAGACGACGCTCATCTTCAGGACCGAGCACCAGCCCCTCCAGCGCCCCGTCGGCTGAGCGGTCCCGGCCGGCGGGCTAGGTGATGTCCACGATCGGCAGGCGGAGCGCGCCGGGGGCGGCGGCGGGGACGGCCGGGTGCCTGGGGGCGACGGGCGACAGCCGGACGTAGGGGGAGCCCGGGGCGGGACGGGTGTCGGCCTCTCCCCTGTTGGGCCAGAGCGCCATGGCGCGTTCGGCCTGGGCGGTGATCGTCAGGGAGGGGTTGACGCCGGGGTTGGCGGAGACGGCGGAGCCGTCGACGACGTGCAGCCCCTCGTGGCCGTGGACGCGGTGGTAGGCGTCGATCACCCCGCTGTCGCGGTCGGCGCCGATGGCGCAGCCGCCCAGGAAGTGCGCGGTGGCGGGGATGTCGAACAGGTCGAGCCAGGAGCCGCCCGGCATGCCGCCGATCTCCTCGGCGGCATGCCGGACGAACCGGTGACCGGCCGGGAGCCAGGTGGGGTTGGGGTCGCCGTGGCCTCTCCTGGAGCGGAGCCTCCAGCCGAACGTCCCCTTCCGCGCCGACAGGGTGATCGAGTTGTCCTTCGCCTGCATGACGAGGGCGATGAGCGCGCGCTCCGACCACCTGCGGTGGTCGAACAGCCTCGGCACCAGATGGGGCCGGCGCACGACCTCCCCGAGGAACTTGAGCCAGCGGGGGGCGCCGCCGCCGTCGATCAGGAGGGAGCGGAGCATGCCCATCGCGTTGGAGCCGTCGCCGTAGCGGACGGGCTCGATGTGGGTGTGGGCGTCGGGATGGATGGAGGAGGTGATCGCCACGCCGTGGTTGAGCTTCTCCCCCTCGATCGACAATCGCTCGAACCCGAGCAGCGCCTCGGAGTTCGTCCTGGTCAGAGCGCCGAGCCGGTCGGACAGCCGGGGCAGGACCCGCTCGGCCTTGAGGCGGTGCAGCAGGCGCTGCGTGCCGTACGTGCCGGCCGCGAAGATCACCTGCTCCGCCGTGAGGGTGCGGCGGCGCCAGGGCGCCCCCGTCTTGCTCACCTCGACCCGGTAGCCCCCCTCCACCGGGCGGACCGAGGTGACCGTGGTCTCCGGGTGGACCTTGGCCCCGGCCTTCTCGGCCAGGTAGAGGTAGTTCTTGACGAGCATGTTCTTGGCGCCGTGGCGGCAGCCGGTCATGCACTCGCCGCACTCGGTGCAGCCCCGGCGGCGCGGCCCGGCGCCGCCGAAGTAGGGGTCGTCGACCTCGACGCCCGGCTCGCCGAAGAAGACGCCGACGGGGGCCAGATGGAAGGTGTCGCCCACACCCATCCGGTCGGCGACCTTCCGCATCACCTCGTCGGCGCGGGTGACGGTCGGGTTGAGCACCACGCCCAGCATGCGCTTGGCCTGGTCGTAGTAGGGGCCGAGCTCGGCCTTCCAGTCGGTGATGCCCGACCACTGGGCGTCCTGGAAGAAGGGGTCGAGGGGCTCGTAGAGGGTGTTGGCGTAGACCAGCGAGCCACCGCCGACCCCCGCGCCCGCCAGGACCATGACGCCGGTGCCCTTCTGGCCGCGCAGCACGTGGATGCGCTGGATGCCCTTCAGGCCGAGCCCCGGCGCCCACAGGAAGTCGCGGACCCGCCAGGAGGTCCGGGGCAGCGTGCTCTCGTCGAAGCGCCGGCCGGCCTCCAGCACGGCCACTTTGTAGCCCTTCTCCGTCAGCCGCAGCGCCGAGACGCTCCCGCCGAACCCCGAGCCGATCACCAGCACGTCGTAGTCGAACATCCGCGGACTCCCTTCGGGCGGTACCGGACCGCGGTGGGGCGCCCGCCTCCCCGCACCGCTCCCCCGATCCCCGTGACCCGCATGACGGCCACCGGCGAACAGATGTGACGATCACCGGCGGACCGGTGTGACGGCCACACCGGCGACCGCCGGCGGGGGGCACGGCCGTCACCGGCGACCAGCGGCGGGGGCGCGGCCGTCACCGGCCACGCCCCGGCCACGCGGGCCTCACTTCAGGTGGAACTTCTTCATGGTCTTGAGCAGGCCCGACAGGGTGTCGGCGTATTTGTCGTAGGTCATGCCGAGGATCGGCTCGAAGCCCATCCAGGACGCCTGGCTGGAGATGGTCTGCACCTCGGTGTATTTCAGCAGGCCCTCGGCCCCGTGGCGGCGGCCCAGACCGGAGGACTTCATCCCGCCCATGGGAGCGTCGTAGGAGGCGTAGGCCGCGCCGTACCCCTCGTTGATGTTGACGGTCCCGGCCTTGATCCGGGAGGCCAGCGCGCGGCCGCGGGACAGGTCGCGGGTCCAGACGGAGGCGTTGAGGCCGTAGGCGGTGTCGTTGGCCTTCTCGACCACCTCGTCCTCACCCGAGAACCGGTAGACCGAGACGACCGGGCCGAAGGTCTCCTCGCGGCACAGGTTCATGCTCTCGTCCACGCCGCCCAGGATCGTCGGCTCGTAGAACAGCGGGCCCACGTCGGGGCGGGCCCTGCCCCCGGCGAGGACCTCGGCTCCCTTCGCGACGGCGTCGTCGACGTGGGCGCCGACCGCGTCGAGCTGGCGCTGGGAGGTGAGCGAGCCCATCTGCACGCTCCAGTCGAGCCCCGCGCCGAGCTTCATGTTGCGGGCCTGGCGGACGAACTTCTCCACGAACGCGTCGTGCACGGCCTCGTGCACGTAGAGCCGCTCGATGGAGATGCACAGCTGCCCGGCGTTGGTGAAGCAGGCGCGCAGCGCGCCCTGCGCGGCCATGTCGAGGTCGGCGTCGTCGAGGACGACCATGGGGTTCTTGCCGCCGAGCTCCAGGGAGCAGCCGATCAGCCGCCTGGCCGCCGCTTCGGCGATCTTCCGGCCGCCCCGGGTCGAGCCGGTGAACGCGACGTAGTCGGCGCCGTCGATCAGCGCGTCGCCGATCTCGGCGGGTTCACCGAGCACGACCTGCCAGATCTCCCGGGGCATCCCGAGGGAGACCAGCAGGTCGATCGTCCACAGCGTGGACAGCGCGGTCTGGGTGTCGGGCTTGTGGACCACGGTGTTACCCGCGAGCAGGGCCGGGACGACGTCGGTGACGCCGAGCGAGAGCGGGTAGTTCCACGGGGAGATCAGCGCCACGGTCCCCTTGGGCTGGCGCACCTCGACCGTCTTGGTCGCGACGGGGAAGATGCCGGCGCGGCGCCTGGGCGCGAGCAGGCCGGGCGCCCGCCGCACGTAGTAGAGCGTGCAGCCCGCCACGTCGAGGACCTCCTCGAAGGCGTGCCTGCGGGCCTTGCCGGTCTCCCACTGGACCACGTCGAGGATCTCCTCGCGCCGGTCGAGGATGGCGTCGTGCAGGCGGAGGAAGGGCTTGATCCGCTCCTGCACGGGCAGCGCGGCCCACGCCTCGCGAGCCTCGCGGGCCCTGGCATGGGCGGCGCGGACGTCCTCGGCGGTGGAGACGGGCAGTTCGGCGAGGGGCTCGCCGGTGAACGGCGCGGTGATCGTCTGCGTCTTCCCGCTGGAGGTCACCTGCCGGACGACGCGTTCGATCATGCTTGGGTCGAGTGTCCGGGTAGCTCCGAGAGTGACAGCCATGCTCGAAGAATATTCTGGGGTGCCCATCTGTGGCTACCGGTCGGTAACGGGTTGAACCGGACATGATGTCGATCCGTCGTAGGGGGCATGAGGACATCGATCCGTACGGCGGGCGCCGTCGCCCTGGCCGCCGCCCTGCTCGCCACGGCGTGCAGCCCGACAGAGACGGAACGCGGCGCGGGCCGTACGACACCGGTCGACCTGGGCGACATCAAACTGGTCTCCTACAGCGGCTGCGACGACATGCTGGCCGGGCTGCGGACGGCGGCGGCCAAGCGGGTCGGGCCGTGGGGCCTGGCCGGCCCGCAGATCATGTACATGGAGAGCCGCTCGGATGTCGCCACGGCCCGGGCCAAGGTCCCCGCGCCCGAGCACTCGACCACGAACGTGCACGAGGCCGGGGTCGACGAGCCGGACCTGGTGAAGACCGACGGCAACCGGGTGATCACCGTCAACCGCGGCGTGCTGCGGGTGGTGGACGCCGCGACCAGGAAGGTCACCGGCACGCTCAAGCTGGTGGGCGCCGAGCAGGCGTGGGCCCCGGCCGACCTGCTGGTCAGCGGGGACCGGGCGCTGGTGCTGTTCTCCGGCGGCGGGATCATCCCGTTCGGCGCGATGGCCAAGCGGCCGGCGAGCCCGGGACCGCGTTACGTCCTCGTCGACCTGTCCGGCAAGCCGGAGGTGATGGGCTCGTTCACGCCGGACGGCTCCCACGTGGACGCCAGGCTGGTCGGCTCGACGGTGCGGATCGTGGTCCGCAGCCAGCCCCGGATCGACTTCCCGGACCACGGCCCCGACGTCTCGGAGAACGAGCGGACCCGCCGGAACGCGGACATCATCAAGAAGGCGCCGATCGAGGCGTGGCTGCCGACGTTCGAGACGGCGGACGCCAAGGGCGCGACCTCCACCGGCTCGGTCAAGTGCGAGCAGGTCAGCCACCCCGCGGACTACAGCGGCACGTCGATGCTGACCGTGCACAGCTTCGACCTGTCCCAGGGGCTCGCGGAGACCTCCCCGGTCAGCGTGGCGGCCGACGGCGACACGGTCTACGGCACCGACTCCAGCCTGTACGTGACCAGCAACCCGAGCTGGTGGTGGCCCCGGCCGATCGAGCCGCCGGTGGTCGACGACGCGCCGACGGCCCCGGCCACCGAGCAGGCCCCGCAGGTCGAGCCGGTGCCGACGGAGCCGACGGTGACCGTCTCCCCCTCCCCGGCTGACTCCTCCGCGGCGCCGGCCGACCCCACTCCGGCCACGTCCGCCCCCGCCACCCCGGCCCCGGCCTCGCCCACCCCGGCCGACCCCACCTCCGGCCCGGCCGACCCCACGGCCACCGCCACCCCGGCGCCGGCCGACCCCACCGTGACCGCGACGACGCCGGCCGAGCCGCCGGAGGAGACCGAGGTCCACCGGTTCGACATCAGCGCGCCGGGCGCGCCCCGCTACGTCGCCTCGGGCAAGGTGCCCGGCCGGCTGCTCAACCAGTACTCCCTGTCCGAGCATGAGGGGTACCTGCGGGTCGCCACCACCTCGACCTCCGGCCAGAACAGCTCCAGCGCCGTCTACGTGCTCAAGGCCGACACCCTGGCCAAGGTCGGCGAGGTCGGCGGCCTGGGGGACGGCGAGCGGATCTACTCCGTCCGGTTCATCGGCCCGGTCGGCTACGTGGTGACGTTCAAGCAGGTGGACCCGCTCTACACCCTCGACCTGCGTGACCCGGCGGCGCCGCGGAAGACGGGCGAGCTGAAGATCACTGGCTACTCCGCCTACCTGCATCCGGCCGGCGACGGGCGGCTGATCGGCCTCGGGCAGGAGGCGAGCGAGAAGGGCCGCACGCTCGGCACCCAGGTCTCGCTGTTCGACGTCAGCGACCCGGCCGCCCCGCGCCGCCTGTCGCAGATGTTCCAGAAGGACTCCGGTTCCGAGGCCGAGTGGGACCCGCACGCCTTCCTCTACTGGGCCAGGACGGGCACGGCGGTCCTGCCGCTGAACACCTGGAACGGCACCGAGCAGACCAACGGCGCCGCGCTCGTCCTGAAGATCGACGACTCGGCCGTCACCAAGGTCGGCACCATCGTCCACCCCCGGCCCAAGGCGACCGGCGACGCCCGCGTGGCCGCCTACGAACCGGGCATCCGCCGCTCGATCGTCATCGGCGACAGCCTCTGGACGGTCTCCGACCTGGGGCTGAAGGTCAACGACCTGAACGGCCTCGCCGACCAGGCCTGGATCCCCTTCGAGTAGCGCCCGGAGACCCGCGGGACAGGGCCCGGCCCTGTCCCGCCCGGGAACAAGCCCGGCCCTGTCCGGGAACAGCCCGGTCCTGTCCGGGACCGGCCCGCACGGGAACGGCCCGGCCCCGCACGGGGAACGGCCCTGTCCCGCGCGGGAACAGCCCGTCCGGGAACGGCCCGGCCCCGCGCGGGAACGGTCTCGCGTGGCCCCCGCCTCCGCGGCGGGGGCCACCCACAAATAGCCTTGTTGGGGGTGTGAG
>NZ_JBSFPS010000338.1:0-9673 GCF_053588315.1 Streptosporangium sp. NPDC003464
ACCTGACGCTGCGCGAGGAGTGACCCGGCGCGGCGGGGGCGCGGCCACCGCCGACCCGATGGCGGCGGGGTGGGCCACGAGGGTTTCGAGACATACCGGGCCGCCTGGGCTCCCTCGGCCCGGGCAGCCGGGCCGACTTCGCCGTCTTCGCGGTGGAGGCCGACGGGCCGACCGCCTACACCGCCCTGCTCCGCGAGGGGCCGGGCCGGTGTGTGGCCACGGTCATCGGCGGCCGGATCCGCCACCGCCCCGGCGACGACCTGGACGCCGAGGCCAGGCGGCTTGCCTGACCGGGGCCGGGAGGCCCGCCCCGGCCGCCGGACCTCCCGCGCCCGGCGGGTGACATGACGGCCCGGACGACCGGCCCGGCGACACCCGAGCCCACCGGCCCACCGGCCCGACGACCCCGGCGAGCCCACCGGCCCGGCGGACGCGCAAGCCCACCGGCCCGGCGAGCCGGCGGACGCGCGGCCCGCCTACCCGAACTCGCGGTCCACCAGCCCCAGCAGCTCCCTGAGCCGGTCCTGCTGCTCGGAGGTGAGGACGGAGAACAGCTCCTCGGCCACCTGCCTGCGCGCCTCGCGCACCTGCGCGTACTGGGCCCGGCCCTCGGGAGTGATCACCAGCAGGATGGAGCGGCGGCTGGCCGGGTCGACCTCGCGGCGGACCAGACCGGCCTCCTCCAGCGCGTCCACCACCGGGGTGACCGAGCGCGGCACGATCCTGAGCCTCTCGGCGAGCTGCACCATCTTCAGCGGCGGCTCGGCGTCGGCGATCACCCGCAGCGCACGCGCCTGGCCGGGGCTGAGTCCGAGCGGCCCGAGCCGCTCGCCGTAACCGCGCCGCAGCCGGTGGCCGACGCCGTGCACGAGATCGGCCAGTTCCCTCTCCACACCCCGAACTTATCTCATTGTCCGCTGGAATTAATGTGAGCTAACCTCTGTTTGAGAGAACATCAGAAAGAGGTTGCATGACTGAATGGACCGAGAAAGCTCTCCTGCCCGAAGCACCTGACATGAACGACGGACCTCAGGTGCCCCTGCGGCGCATCATCGCCCTGTTCCACCCCTACCGGGGCCGGCTCGCCCTGGTGGGCGCCCTCATCGGGCTGTCCTCGCTGGTCTCGCTGGCCTCGCCGTTCATGCTCCGCGAGGTGCTCGACGACGCCGTCCCCAACGGCAGGACCGGCCTGCTGACACTGCTGGCGCTCGGCATGGTCGCGGTCGCCGTCACCACCAGCGTGCTCGACGTCGTCCAGACGCTCATCTCCACCACCGTGGGCCAGCGCGTCATGCACGACCTGCGCACCGCCGTCTACGGCCACCTCCAGCGCATGTCCCTGGCCTTCTTCACCCGCACCCGCACCGGCGAGGTGCAGTCGCGCATCTCCAGCGACATCGGCGGCATGCAGTCGGTGGTCACCTCCACCGCCGCCTCGATCGTGTCGAACCTGACCACCGTGGTGGCGACGGTCATCGCGATGCTCGTCCTCGACTGGCGGCTGACCGTCGTGTCGCTGCTGCTGCTGCCCGTCTTCGTCGGGATCAGCCGCAGGGTCGGCCGCGAGCGCAGGAAGATCACCTCGGAGCGGCAGCGGAAGACGGCCGCGCTGTCCTCCATGATCCAGGAGTCGCTGTCGATCAGCGGGATCCTGCTGGGCCGGACCATGGGCCGCGGCCCCGAGCTCACCGGGCGGTTCACCGCCGCCTCCGGCGAGCTGGCCGACCTGGAGGTCCGCTCCAGCATGGCCGGGCGCTGGCGGCAGTCCACCATCCAGATCATCATGGCGGCCATGCCCGCGATGATCTACTGGGCCACCGGGCTGACCTCCGCCGTCTCCATCGGCACCGTCGTCGCCTTCACCACGCTCCAGATGAGCCTGTTCCGGCCCACCGTGTCGCTGCTGCGGCTCGGCGTGGACGTGCAGAGCTCCCTGGCCCTCTTCGCCCGGATCTTCGAATACCTCGACCTGCCCGTGGACATCCACCCCGGCACCCGGACGTTGACGGACGTGCGTGGCGAGGTGCGCTTCGAGCGCGTGGACTTCTCCTACGGCGAGGCCCCGACCCTGTCGGAGGTGGACCTCACCGTCCCCGCCGGCACGTCCCTGGCCGTGGTCGGCGAGACCGGCTCGGGCAAGACCACGCTGAGCTACCTGCTCCCCCGCCTCTACGACGTGACCGGCGGCCGGGTCACCGTCGACGGCGTGGACGTGCGCGAGCTGACCTTCGAGACGCTGGCCGAGACGGTCGGCGTGGTCTCCCAGGAGACCTACCTGTTCCACTCCTCGATCGCCGACAACCTCCGTTTCGCCAAGCCCGCCGCGACCGACGCCGAACTGGTCGAGGCCGCACGCGCCGCCCGGATCCACGACCACATCATGTCGCTGCCCGACGGCTACGACACCATGGTCGGCGAGCGCGGCTACCGCTTCTCCGGCGGCGAGAAGCAGCGCCTGGCCATCGCCCGCACCCTGCTGCGCAACCCGCCCGTGCTGATCCTCGACGAGGCCACCAGCGCCCTCGACACCCAGACCGAGCGCGCCGTCCAGGAGGCCCTGGACACCCTGTCGCGCGGCCGCACCACCATCACGATCGCCCACCGCCTGTCCACCGTCCGCGACGCCGACCAGATCGTCGTCCTGGACCACGGCCGCGTCGCCGAGCGCGGCACCCACGGCGAGCTCCTCGCCGCCGGCGGCCCCTACGCCGCCCTGGTCCGGCGCGAGGAGCCCCTGGCCGCCGCCGCCTGATCCGCGGGCTCAGTACGGCGGGCTCGGTCCGGCGGGCTCGGGAAAGATCCGTTTCCGGCAGGGTGTAAGCAGGAAGAATGCAGCTTAGGCAGCGTGTTTCTGAGTTACGCGACCTGCGGCGTCCGGGATACGCGCTGGCCGCGATCCCGTTCGGGCTGATCCTGGGGATCACGGTCGCCGACGTCCTGATCCCGGGCCGGGTCCACCTGGCCCCGCTGCTGGTCGCCGCGCCCGCGATCACGGCCGCCCTCGCCGGCCCGCGGCTGACCGGGACGGTCGGCCTTCTCGCCGTCGCCGACCAGATGCTCATCGGCGCCCGCGACGGCGAGCTGGGCTCCCAGGAGCTGCGCGTGCAGGTCCTGGCCCTGATGGTGGTCACGGCCCTGGTGGTGGGCTTCTCCCTGCTCCGCGACCGGGACCGGCGGGAGCTCGTCCAGGTGCGGTCGGTGTCCGAGGCCGCGCAGCGGGTCCTGCTGCGGCCCCTCCCCGAGCTGATCGGCCCGCTCCGGCTCGCCTCGGTGTATCTCGCCGCCGAGGAGGAGGCTCAGATCGGCGGTGACCTGTACGGCGCCGCACGGACCGCCGGCGGGACCCGGCTGATCATCGGCGACGCCCGGGGCAAGGGCCTGGAGGCCATCTCCGAGGCCGCCCTGCTGCTCGGCGCCTTCCGCGAGGCCTCCCGCCGCCACACCAGCCTGCCCATGCTCATCGCCGACCTGGAGGAGAGCGTCAGCGCGGGCCCGGGGCAGCCGGTCGAGGCGGGGCACGACGCCGACGAGAGCTTCGTCACCGCCGCGGTGTTCGAGATCCCCGACGACGACGCGCTGCTCGACATGATCAGCTGCGGGCATCCGCCGCCCCTGATGATGCGCGGCGGGCGTGTCACGACGCTCCACGCCGGCCGGCCCGCGCCCCCGCTGGGCCTGGGCGTGCTCCACGAGCCCGACTACGACATCGAGACGTTCAAGTTCGAGGCGGGCGACATCCTCCTGCTCTACACCGACGGCGTCATCGAGGCCCGCGATCCCGGCGGCGTCTTCTACCCGCTGGCCGAGCGGGTCTCCGGCTGGACCGGCGACAGCCCCGAGGCGCTCCTGCGGCACATCCACGACGACCTCCTCGCCCACGTCGGCGGCCACCTTGGCGACGACGCCGCCATGATCGCGGTCGAACGCCTCGCCGGCCGGGACGGCCCGGCCGCGTGTGATTCTTGACACGCACCCGCAACAAGCCCGTTATGTCCAAGGGTTGACCTTGAATGGAGATATGTGGGTACCCTCCGTGAGGGTCCCGCAGCCGTCTCCCCTCGGAGCCGCCAATGAGCAACCCGGCCTCGCCCGTACTCGTTGGACGCGCCTCTGAACTGCGGGTTCTGATCGACGCGATGACCCGCCCGCCGGCCGTGGTGCTGGTGGAGGGAGAGGCCGGCATCGGGAAGACCCGGCTCGTCCACGCCGCGCTGAACCGTCTCGTGTCCGGCGACCGCTCCATCCTGCTCGGCTACTGCCACCAGATCCGCGAACCCTTCCCGTACGGGCCCGTGGTGGAGGCGCTGCGGGAGGTCGCGGGCCGGCTGCCGGCGGCCGAGGCCCTCAGTCCGGTCACCGGCGCGCTCCGCGACTACCTCCCCGAACTGGCTCACGCGCTCCCGCCCGCGCCGCAGCGGCTGAACGACCCGCGGGCCGAGCGGCACCGGCTGTTCCGCGCGATGCGCGCCCTGCTGGCGGCCGTCGGACCGGCCCTGCTCGTGATCGAGGACCTGCACTGGGCCGATGACGGGACGCGGGACCTGCTCCGTTTCCTGGCCGACCAGCCGCCTGAAGGGCTGACGGTGGTGGCGACCTACCGGCGCGAGGACCTGGGCACGCCCGGCCTGCCGCTGGGTCACACCTACCGGCGCCCGCCCGGCACGACGAGCCTGGTGATACCGCTGCGGCCGCTGGACGCCCCGGGGGTGAGCAGCCTGGCCTGCGCGCTGCTGAAGCGCCCCGACCTGCCGCCGGCGTTCATCACCCGGCTGCACGAGCGTACGGCGGGCATCCCGTTCGTGGTGGAGGAGGTCGTCCGCTCCCTGCCCGACGTGGAGGGGCCCGACGCGCTGGACCGCGCCGGGGTGCCGCTGCTGCTGCGCGAGGCGATGGCCGAGCAGATGGCCGGCCTGTCCGCCGCGGCGGTGAGCGCCGTGCAGGCGGCGGCGGTGCTGCGGCTCCCCGTGGGCGAGCGGCTGATCACGGCGGTCGGCGGGGACCCCGCCGGGCTGGGTCAGGCGCTGCGCGCCGGCGTGCTCCACGAGCATCCCGGCGGCCGCTACGGCTTCCGCCACGCCCTGGCCCAGCAGGCCGTGTACGACGCGATCCCGGGCCCGGACCGGCGGCTGGCGCACGAGCGCGCGATGACCGCGCTCGCGGCGGTGGAGCCGCCGCCGCTGGTCCAGCTCGCCTTCCACTCCCGGCAGGCCGGGGACATCGGCGCCTGGCTGCGCCACGGCAGGGCGGCCGCCGACCAGGCGGCCGCCCTCGGCGACACCGCCCTGGCGGTCGAGGTGCTCGACGGCATGCTCGCCGACCCCGATCTGCCCACACCGGACCGCGGTCCCCTCGCGCTGGCGCTGAGCCGCCTGGCGGCGGCCGAGCTGTCGCACCAGCGGGTGGTGCGGCTGCTGCGCCGCCTGCTGCGGGACGACTTCCTCGCCCGCGAGGTGCGCGGCGAGGCACGGCTCAACCTCGGCCTGGTGCTGTGCAACCAGGCGGGCGACAGCGCCGCCGGACGTCCTGAGATCATGGCCGCCGTCGCCGAGCTGCACGACCGGCCGACGCTGGCCGCCCGCGGCTGGGCCAGCCTCGCGCTGCCGGGGTGGGGGACCGAGTCGCTGGCGACGCACGAGGAGTGGATGGCCCGCGCCGAGGCGCTCGTCGCGACCGCCGACAACCCGGAGCTGGCGGCCGCGGTCCTGGCCAACCGGGCCTCGTTCGAGATGACGATCGGCTCCCGCGACGCCTTCGCCGTCGCCGCCACGCTGCCGGTCACCGACCCGTCCGCGGCGGTCCGGCGGGAGGCCGCCCGCGGCTACTGCAACCTTCACGACTCGGCGACCATGCTGGGCCACTACGCCGCGGCGGAGATGTTCGGCCGGGAGGGCCGGCGGCTGGCCGCGGAGGCCGGCGCGCAGTACCCCGCCTATCTCGTCGACGTCTCGACGGTCCACCGGCAGTGGCTGACCGGCCGGTGGGACGGGCTCCGCGACCGGGCGATCACCCTGGCGGAGCTGGCCACGGAGACTCCGCTGATCGCGGTGGACGCCTGGCTGGTGCTGGGGCTGCTCGCCCTGGCCACCGGCGAGTGGGAGGAGGCCGCCGGGCACCTGCGCGGCGCGGGCATGGACGCGCCGGACGCGCGCTTCCTGCCGGTCGTCGTGGCCGCCGCGGGCGGTCTGGTCGAGCTGCACCTCGCCCGCGGCGCGCTGGAGAGCGCGGTCACCGAGGCCCGGCAGGCGGTCGCCCGGCTACGCCGCAAGGGGGTGTGGGTCTGGGGCGCCTACCTGATCCCGTCCGCCGTCACCGCGCTCGCCCGGGCCGGGCTCGTGAACGAGGGGTCCGAGCTGGTGGCCGAGTTCGCCGACGGGATCGCGGACCGTCTCGCGCCCGCCGCGCACGCCGCCCTCGACCACGCCCGGGGCGCGCTGGCCGCCGACCGGCGGCCGGCCGACGCCGCCTGCTGCTTCGCCCGTGCCCGGGAGGCGTACGCGGCCCTGCCCCAGCCCTACGCGGCGGCGCGGGCGGGCGAGGGCGAGGCGCGGGCCAGGCTCGCCCTCGGTGACCGCTCCGCCGCCCCGGCCCTCGCCGAGCTGGCGGAGCGGTTCGGCGCGCTCGGCGCCACCCACGACGCCGCGCGCTGCCGGCGCGCGCTGCGTGACATCGGCGTGGAGTCCCCGCTGCCGCGGGGGCGCAAGGGCAACGCCGGCGCGCTGTCCCAGCGGGAGAAGGAGGTCGCCCGGCTCGTCGCGCTCGGCCGGACCAACCGGGAGATCGCCGACGTCCTGTTCCTGTCGACGCGCACGGTCGAGACCCACGTCGCCACCGTGCTGCGCAAGCTCGGCCTGCGGTCGCGGACCGAGGTCGCCCCGCCCGTCTGAACGGGTGCGCGCGCCCGGCCCGTGCTCACCGGCCCGTGCTCACCGGCCCGGACGGCCCCGCCCGTCCGGACCCGGGAGACGGCGGACCCCCGGGACCCGACCGCTCGGTCCCGGGGGCGTCTTCGATCCGCTGGCCGGTCACTCAGACGGTGATGCTCCACCAGTCGAGGTAGCCGGTGTCGATGAAGTAGTTGTCGGTGACCTCCAACAGCCACTGTCCGGCCGCCTGCTGGGTGACCGGGACCGTGTAGGTCCGCGTGCCGTACGACGTGCAGGTGGAGCCGCCGCTGGAGTCGAGGAGGTACCACTTCCCGCTCGGGCCGCGGAGCCAGATCTCAAGGTCCTCGGCGCAGGTGTGGTCGATCGTGACGGTGAGCTTGACGGGCGAGGTCGCCGGCCCGGTCGCGGTGGAGGTGATCGGGCTCTCGACGGTGCCGAGGTCGTCGATGGTGTAGTCGGTGTCGTTGCGGAACGTGCGGCCGGGCGAGGTGCCCTGCACGGTCAGCGTGTACACCGAGGTGTGGGTGGCGGTCTCGCCGGTGCCCGTCACCGTCACCTGGTAGGTGCCGGCGGGCGTCGTGGCCGTGGTGGCGATGGTGAGCGTGGAGGAGCCGCCCGAGGTCACCGACGCCGGGTTGAAACCGGCCGTGGCGCCGCCGGGCAGACCCGACGCGGACAGGTTGACCGTCTGCGCGGTGCCCGCCGTGGTGGCGGTGGCGACCGTGGAGGTGGCCGCCTGGCCGGCCTGGACCGTCCCCGACGACGGGTTCGTGGAGATCGAGAAGTCGCGGCTCGTGGTGGTGCCCGTCGCGAGCTTCCAGATCGCGTACGCCGAGGCGTCGGCCGCCCGGTCCAGAACGGTGTCGTTGATGTTGCTCGTGGTGTCGCACGACTGGTGGTAGCAGGGGTCGTACGCCCGGCCCGCCGTACCGCCCCACTTGGTGGCCTGGGCCGAGGACTTGATGGCGCTGGCGCCGGCCGCCACGCCGGAGGTCGCGATCCCCGCGTTGCGGAACGACGCGTCGTCGGACCGGTTGGCGCCCTCGGTGTTCTCCTCCGGCTGGAGGCTCAGGCCGTCGTAGAAGGCCTTGAGGTACCGGGCCGCCTCGGTGGTGATGTTGTTGATGAAGTAGCCGCCGTTGGTGGAGCCCACCATGTCGTAGTTGTGGTAGACCTTGATCTTGCTACGCTCGGTGGAGCTGAGCGAGTTGACGTAGAACTCCGAACCGTTGAGGCCCTGCTCCTCGTCGGTCCACCAGCCGAACCGCACGTGCTTGGCCATCGTCGGGTTCTTCGCCGCCAGGGTCAGCGCGACCTCCAGCAGCACCGACGAGCCCGAGCCGTTGTCGTTGATGCCCGGACCGGCCGAGACGCTGTCCAGATGGGCGCCGGCCATGACGACCTGGTTGGCGTCGCCGCCGGGCCAGTCGGCGATCAGGTTCGGCCCGGCCCCGGAGGTGCAGCCGGAGGTGCAGGGCTGCCGCACCACGGTGTAGCCGGCGGCGGTGAGCTTCTGCTCGATGTAGGACACCGACGCGGTGTAGCCGGCGCCCGTGGACCTGCGGTTGCCGCCGTTGGCGGTGGCGATGCTCTGGAGCTGCTGCAGGTGAGTCTTGACGTTCGCGACGCTGATGTCCGGCGGGTCGGTCGGGTTGGGCCCGGTGCCGACCGTCAGGGTGTAGGCCGCCGTGTGCGTGCCGGAGGTGGCGGAGCCGGTGACCGTGACGGTGTACGTCCCGGCCGGCGTCGACCCGGCGGTGCTGACGGTCATGGTGGAGGAGGCACCCGAGGTCACCGAGGCCGGGTTGAAGCTCACGGTGGCGCCCGCCGGCAGGCCGGAGGCGGTGAGGTTGATCGTCTGCGCGCTGCCCGAGGTGGTCTGCGTGCCGACGGTCGAGGTGGCCTGCTGGCCGGGCTGCACCGAGCCCGCGGCGGGGTTCAGCGACACGGAGAAGTCGTTGCCCGTCGCGGCGCAGGTCGGCTCACCGGACTGCACCGGCACGCTGATCGCGTTCCAGGCCGCCTTGGTGGCGGCGCACTCGGGGCTGTTGGCGCCGTACAGTTCCACCGCCGCCGTCAGCGACGCCGACCTGGCGTTGGCGTACTTCCAGGTGGAGGTCTTGCGCATCAACGCGCCCATGAAGATCTTGCCGGCCTTCTGGATGCCGATACCGGACACCGAGGAGGGGCCGCCGGAGCAGATCGGGCTGTTCGGCTTGCCGCCGCCCGGCGAGGAGCCCTCGGCCAGCAGGTAGAACCAGTGGTTGAACGGGCCGGCCGCGGCGTGCACCTCGGTGTTCGGGATCGAGGAGGACCAGCAGTTGGGGTCGCCCACGCGGGACGGGTCGTACATGTAGCGGATCGGACCGTCGCCGACGAGGTCCACCTCCTCGCCGACCTCGTAGTCCGGCGGGTCGTTCGGGTTGTTGGCGTAGGCCTCGGTGAGCGCCCCGAAGACGTCGCCGACGGCCTCGTTGATACCGCCGTTCTCGTTGCCGGAGCCGGCGCCGCCGGGGGTGGTCTGGAAGACGGCGTGGCCGAACTCGTGCCCCACCACGTCGATCGGCGTGGCCTGGCGCTGGTTGTCCTGAGAATGGCCGAAGTTGGTGGTGCTGCCGTCCCAGTAGGCGTTGACGTCGTTGAGCCCGACCTTGGTCGGGAAGCCGCCGCCGCTGCCGTTGATGCCGCTGCGACCGAGCCAGTCGCGCAGCATGTCCCATTCCTTCTGGACCGAGTAGAGCGCGTCCACGCACGCGGTCTCCAGGTTCGTCCCGGAGCCGTTCCCCCAT
>NZ_JBSFPS010000339.1:0-9630 GCF_053588315.1 Streptosporangium sp. NPDC003464
GCTGATCGCGAAGCGGCGCGGGGACCACAGTCGGCTCGGGTTCGCCCTTCAGATGTGCACCGTGCGCCATATCGGCCGGTTCCTCCCGGACGACCGCTGGACGTGCCGTGGGCCGTGGTCGAGCACCTGGCCGCGCAGCTGATGTCAGGCTGCCTGGTATGTCTAACTAAGCCTTGATTGGTGCGGCCGACCTGGCGGCCTGCTCGATCTTCGCGCAGTAGGCTGCACGGGCTTCCTCGTCGATCTGCTTCTCGTGTTCGGCGCGCAACCCGGTCCGGCCGTCGAGGCCCTCGCGCAGGATGTCGGCGTGCCCGGCATGCCGGATGGACTCGCCGAGGACATGGACCATGACGGCGAACAGGTTCGTGTCGGCATAAGGCTCCGGCCACCACGGCACGTGGCCGGGGGCGTCGAGGGGAAGCTCGTTGATCGTCGCGTCCGAGTGTTCCCACGTGCGCCGGTAGAACCCGATGATCTGATCGCGGGTCTCGTCCTCGGCCGCCCACAGATCGCTGCCGTTGGAGTCCTGCCACCGGGGCAGCGGTTCCGGGGAAGGGCGGTCGAAGACCTCGCCGAAGTACCTGGCCTCGACGGTGGCCACGTGTTTGACCAGGCCGAGGAGGTTGGTCCCGGTCGCTGTCAAAGGTCGGCGGGCGTCGTATTCGGACAAGCCGTCGAGTTTCCAGAGCAGCGCCTTGCGGTCCCGCCGCAGTCTCCCGTGCAGGTTGTCTTTCGCGAATTCATCGATCATGCGGCATGAGCCTGCCATGGGCTGCTCGTGGTCTCAAAATCCCGTACATGGTCCGCAACGACCGGCAGAGCCGAGGCCTGGCCATGGCCGCCGTTGTTCACGCCCACGGACAGCACTGCCTCGGGGCGAAGAGCGGGCGCCGTCGCCGGCCGTGCGGCTGGCGGACGCGGTGGCCACGTTCCTGGACACGGTCGCGGTGGCGAACACCCGCCGCGGCTACGCGGTCCCGCTGGACCGAATGGTGCGCGACTTCGGCGCGGACACCAACGTGGCATAGCTGGACCCGGACCGGGTGGCCGGCTGGTTCACCTTCGTATGGGGCGGCTGCTCGGTGAAGACGTTCAACACCCGGCTGACCGCACTGGGCTCGGCGTGCGGCTACTGGCGCCAGCAGGAGTGGCTGGCCGGGGATCCGTTGGTGCGGCTGCGGCCCCGGCCGGTGCCGCCGGACAACAGCAAGGCGCTGACTCGCCCGCAGGTGGCCACGGTGCTCGAACTGGACGTGCCGCTGCGGGAGCGGGTGCTGTGGACGCTGCTGTACGAGTCCACCGCCCGCGCCGAGGAGGTACTGCTGCTGAACGTGCCGGACCTGGACACCGCGGACCGGCGGGCGGTGGTGACCCGAAAGGGCGGCGCCCGCGATGTGATCGTGTGGCAGACCGGCACCGCTCGGCTGCTGCCCCGGCTGCTGGCCGGGCGCAAGACCGGCCCGGTGTTTCTCACCGACCGCAAGGCGCGCCCCTCGGTGGCGCTGGTCGACGTTGCCTCCTGCACCGGCCGCGCCCGGCTGTCGTACCGACGGGCAGCGGAGGTGTTCGAACAGCACACCACCGACCTACCGGGCGGGCCGTACACGCTGCACCAGCTGCGCCACTCCGGCCTGACACACGCCGCCGAGGACGACGCCTCCACACCGATGCTGATGGCGCTGTCCGGGCACACCTCGGTGCGATCACTGGCCAAGTACGCCCGGGTGTCGGCCGAGGCGCTCGGCCGGCTGAAAACAACGCTTAGCTGCGTCGGCGCTGGTAGGGAGGTAGATACTCGCGGATCTTGCGGCGCACGTGCGGCCGCTGGCCGCCGAGCGAGATGCCCAGCGTCGGGAACTGCTTGGCGATCTCCAGCGCGGTGAGAGGGCCCGGCGCTGTAGCTGTGTGACCAGGCGTTTGCGAGGGTGAAATCGAGGTCCGGTCGGTGGTGCTCGAGCCCGCCGAGTACGCCGTGCTGAGTCCGGAACGCGAGGACTACCTGCGGACGCAGATCACGCACCGATTAGGTTTCCGCGCCGCGCCCGTCTGTACGTGTGAGATCGACTCACGAGAGGCTGGCACGATGCGGAAACTGATCTTCGGCATGAACGTGACCCTGGACGGCTACATCGCCGCGCCCGGCGACGACCTTGGCTGGAGTGGGGGGGAGGGACCGGACTCGTCGCCGAGCGCCGAGCTGTTCCAGTGGTGGTCCGACCGGGTGGACGCGACGGGCCTGGCGCTGTACGGGCGCAAGCTGTGGGAGGCGATGAGCTCCCACTGGCCGACCGCCGACAAGCAGCCGGGTGCCACACCGGCGGAGATCGAGTTCGCGCGCCGCTGGCGGGACATGCCGAAGGTGGTGTTCTCATCGACGATCGACAAGGTCGACTGGAACACCCGCCTGGTCACCGGCGACGCGGTCGCCGAGATCGCCCGGCTCAAGGCCGAGGACGGCGGCCCGATGGACATCGGCGGCGCGACGCTCGCCGGGGCGGCCATGCGGGCCGGGCTGATCGACGAGTACGTGATCGTCACCCATCCGGTCCTGGTGGGCGGCGGCACGCCGTTCTTCACCGTGCTGGACAGCTGGGTGAACCTGAACCTGGTCGAGACGCGGACATTTCCCGGCGGCGTGCTGCTGACCCGATACGAGACGAGGCGATGAGCACGGGCCGAATGCTCGGCCCGTAAGGCCAGGTCGAAATCCTTCCTGGCGTGCTCACCGTGACCCTCGGCGATGAGGGAACCTTTCCCGGCCCTTCCTTGGGTTCCGAGTGAGCTGTTGACCGACTCGCTGAAGATGAGGACGACGGTGACGCCGGCCCGTGCGCTGGACCCGTCCCCGATGGGGACTTGCCTGATCACAGCGTCGCGGGCAGGCTCAGCCATGGTTTGTCGGTGGCGTCGAATCCGGTGAGCTCGGCGATCTTCCCGTCGACGATGTGCAGGACCGCGATGTTGAACAAACGGTACTCCGGGTCGTCGGGGCTGCGGAGGTACAGCACGGCGGCAGGCATGCGGTTGACCGTCGTGGCGATGCAGCGCCAGTCGTCGTAGCCGCGCTGGAAGAGCCCACTGGAGACCCAGCCGTCCACCGCGTCCTTGGCCGTGACGATCAAGGTGCCCGGCTCGGGCAGCATCGCGAAGCGCAGATCGTCGCGCAGCAGGGCCATCAGCCCGTCAAGGTCGTTGCGCTCATGGGCGTCCATATACGACTTCACCACGCCGCGCTCGTCATTCGACAGCTCGTGCGTGGCGGGGCTCCGCCAGTCGAGGCGGCGGTCGGGCAGCTGCTCGCGCATCGTCACGCGCGCCCGCTGCAGTGCGCTGGTCACCGACGCGACGGTCAGCTCGAGGGCGTCGGCGACCTTCGACGCCGGCCAGCCGAGGACGTCGCGCAGGATGAACACCGCCCGCTGCCGCGGCGGCAGGTGCTGAACGGCGACGATGAACGCCAGCTCGATCGTCTCCCGCGCCACCACCGATTCCTGCGGGTCCTCCGGGAGCATCCGGTCCGGGTAGGGCTGCAGGTAGCGCATTTCCGAGTCCGCGCCCGGCAGCTCGGCAGGCACGGGTGTGCGGTCGTTGCGCTTCTCCAGGAAGTCGAGGCAGGCGTTCGTCGCGATCCGGTACAGCCAGGTCCGCAGCGCAGCGTGGCCCTTGAACGACTCCCGCTTGTTCCACGCCCGCAGGAACGTCTCCTGCGTCATGTCCTGGGCGTCCTCGTAGTTCGCGAGCATCCGGTAGCAGTGCACCTGCAGCTCACGCCGGTAGCACTCCGTGATGAGCGCGAACTGTGCTGCGTCATTTGAGCGGGCCGCCGCGATGAACGCGGCCTCGTCGTCGCCTGGCAGTCTGGCGTCGGTCATGGTCGTCAATCCTTCCACGGGTGGCGAGGGGCTACCAGAACTGACGACGTGGCGGAGGATTTCTGAGCGGTGAAGCCGCTGACACCTGGCCGTCCGTCAGGCCGGATGGGCCGGGTCGATCCAGGGGACGTGTTCGGGTCGGGCACACCCTCGATGTCGAGGTGGGATCCCCGTAGTACTGGGGAAAGATCGGGCGGATATGGCTGGTCCGGCTGATCGCCCAGTGCAGCGGCCGATCCCGGCCGGCCAGCGGCAAGCCCTGTGCGTCGTCTTCGGCGTCCGGGTCACGCAACGGACGGTGGCTGCCGCCGAGGTCGGGTAGGTGAAAGCTGTAGTGCCCGTCGATGCTGATGTGGTGGCAGCATCCGCAGCGACTGGCAGTTACTCCGGTTACCGAGAGTTACTTTGGGGTTGGTGTCACGGACCCGAGCGGAGGGCCAACAAGGGGCGCCACCCCTCGGTGGCCAGCGTCTACCGGGTTCTGGGCGATGGCTCGCAGTCCCCGGCCATGGAGTGACCGGACAGCGGCGGCGGCCTGGCCGCCTCACCGGTCCTGCGGACCGGGAACGGCGTCGGCCGCCAGGTCCAGGTGATTGTTCATGCCGAGTTCGAAGCGGCCGTACAGGTTCAGGTGGGTCCAGAACAGCGCCGAAAGGCCGCGCCGGTCGGCGGCAGTGAGCCGCTTGGCCCACGGCGGGTCCCGCAGCACGATCTGGACCAGGTGGGTGTTGAGGTAGACGGTGGTCGCGGCGAGCAGGTGCAGGGCCAGGGCGGAGACCTCGACGTGCTCGCGGTCATCGCCGGTCAGATCGCCGGCCTTGCCGTAGAACAGCTCCTTACTGGCCGAGTCCCAGTTCTCCACCACGTTCAGGCCCTCGTGGATCTCGCGGCGCAGCTGCTCATCGGCGAGGTGGTCGCAGATGAAAATCGTCCGGATCACACGGCCGAGTTCCTCGATGGCCTGGTAGGTGGGGTGCTTGGGGCCACCGTGGGCGAAGCGGCGCAGCATCTGGTGGGACTCGGCGGTGCCCAGCCGCAGCGCGGTCGCGTATTTGATCATCTGGTCGTAGTGGCGGGCGATCAGGTCCCAATCGATGGTCTTGCCCGACAGCACCGCCTCCAGCGCCGGCCAGGCGCGTCAGGCGCACCGGGCTCCGGGCGGCGGCGAAGTCGGAGGGGTACATCTTCATCGCCCGAGACCGCCAGCCCTCCACCCCCTTCCGGCGCGTCACGGTGCGGAACCGTGCTGTAGGACGTGCGGGGTTCGCCGGCTGTGTGAGATATCCCTCTCCCGTCGTCGTGGCGCTGGTGGTCCGGGGAGGTGACCATGTAGTGATGACCTCCTCGCCCCGCCCGCCGCACGTCGGTGGCCGACCGAATCCGATAGGCGGGACTACCGCGCTCGGTGGAGAGTCCGCCCCCGCCCGCGGGTACCTGCTGGACAACGCGCGCGCCGAGGCGGGCGAGCGATTCGTCTGGCTGGCCGAGCTGTTCGACGGTGTGACGCGGGGGCACTTCGATCGACTGGGGGTCAAAGTTGGCTCGCGCTGCTGGGAGGTGGGGGCCGGTGGCCGCAGTATCCCGGAGGCGCTCGCGGCGGCCGTCGGTCCGACCGGGCACGTGCTGGCCACGGACATCGACCCGTCGTGGCTGAAGGCAGGCGGCGGGTACGAGGTGCGCCGGCACGACGTCGCCGCTGATCCGCCCCCGGAGCCGGGGACGTTCGATCTGGTGCATGCCCGGCTCGTGCTGGTCCATGTACCCGACCGGGCTCGGGCGTTGGCCACGATGGCGGCGGCGCTGCGGCCCGGCGGCTGGCTGCTGGTCGAGGACGCCGATACCGCTCTGCAGCCACTGGCATGCCTGGACGACAGCGGCCCGGCGCAGCGGCGGGCCAACCGGCTGCGCGAGGCGGTCCGGGAGCTGCTGACGCGCCGCGGCGCGGACCTGCGCTACGGCCGGACACTGCCGCGGGCATTGCGTGAGGCCGGCTTGGTGGATGTCGCCGCGGCGGGCTCTTTCCCGGTCGGCGGGCTGGCCTGCGACCGGCTGGAGGCGGCGACCATCCGGCACGTGCGCGGCGAGCTGCTCGCGGCAGGCCTGGCCGACGACGCCGAGATCGACGCGCACTTGGCCGCCATCCACGCGGGCAAACTCGACCTGACACTCGCGCCGCTGATCTCAGCCTGGGGACGCCGTCCAGCCGAGCACCCGCCGGCACTCGGTTAGGTATCGACCGGCACCAAACGGACCGAAACGCTACCGGGCCGGCCCACGAAGCTGATCAATGTGCCTTAACGTTGTTTTTCGCTGGAAGCTACGGGCAGGCGGCAGAGGTCGGGCGGGCCATCATCGCGGAGAACTACGCGGCATACGTCGCCGAATACACCGACTGCTACAACTGCGCCTACCGGCTCTGGCCGTCGTACGGCCCGGCCGGCTGCGTCCGCCCGGTCAACAGCGATGACTTCCCTATCCGCCGCGTCTGACCAGCGGATCCGCGGGCGATCGTCTCCGACCCGGTGTTGTCGCGACCGCATACGGATCGGATGTGGTCGCCAGCCTGGGGGTGCGCAGGTTGGGATACTGGACGCGGACCTCGATGATCTTGCTGCCTGTCGGCTCGCCGTCACCACAGGGGTGTTGTGCCGAGATCGTCGCACGGTCGCTGACGGCTCTGGGAGCAGGGTCCCAGAGCGGATCCTCCGAGAGGCCGACGAAACCCGGAGCACTGGAAACGAGACTGTCGGCATGATCGAAAAAGCCTTAGGACTCGTACTGGCCACGGCCCTGTTGCCCGGCGCACCGACGCCTCCGACCGAACTGCATGAGTGCGCGACCGCGACCAAACGCTGCGACGGCACTATCGAGGTCCCCCTCGATTGGGGAAACCCCTCCTCCGAACGTATCTCCGTAGCCTTCACCTTCATCCCGGCCAAGGACGCCGACGGGACGGTGGCGGCCAACCGCGGCGGGCCACAACCGGCTCTGCCGGAGACACCCGCGGTCCAACAAGTTCTCGGGTCTGTCCTTGACCGGAAGAACCTGCTGGTCATGGATCCGCGCGGGATAGGCAAGTCCTCGCCGCTGCTGTGCTCGGGCGCCGACCCTTTCAAGCCGGAGACCGTTGCCGCCTGCGCCAAGAGCGTGGGCGCGCGGGGCGCGTACTTCACCGCCGACCAGGCCTCGCACGACCTCGACGCAGTACGGCGAGCGCTCGGCCTGGGCACGATGAGCTACTTCGGCAACTCCTACGGCACCCTGTACGCCCAGGCGTATGCGGCCCGGTACCCGAACAACCTGGACGCGATCTTCCTGGACAGCACCATGGTCATCGGCCGCGACGGATACGCGGACTGGTCGTTCGACGCCCGGCTCGACTACCTCGATCTCGTCTGCGGGCGCTCGAAGGCATGCGACGTGCTGCCCGGCAAAGCCTCCGGCGCCTGGACGAGGCTGGTGGACCGGCTGCGGGAGCAGCCCGACCCGGAGGTGACGATGCAGCAAGCACTCACGCTACGTGAGCCAGCCGAAGCGGTGCTCGGCCGGGAGAACGTCGCGGCCGCACACGCCTACCTCAACGGTGACCCGGCTCCACTACGCCGCCTGGCCCGGCTGATCCCCAAGACCATCCCGCCGTTCACCCCTCCGTGGCTTGCCGGATATCTGGGCTTTCGCTGCGGCGACGGCTCCTTCCCCTTCAACCGGCTGGTATCAGCAGCCGAGCGCCAAGCGCAGGCCGAGCGGTACTACGAGCGGGAACGCCCGATGGCGCCCTATCAGCCCACCGACTTCTTCCCCACCGAGGCGGTCGCCGGCCAGGAGTGGTGTATCAACTGGCCGACCCCGCGACACAGCCCGCCGCGCCCGCCCGGACAGGCGCTGCCCAACATCCCCGTTCTGGTGGTGGCCGGGGACTTCGACGTCAACCGCCCCGCAGAGGTAGCGCGTTCGCTTCAGGTCTTCCCGAACGCGACCGTCATACGGGTCCCGTTCGGGATGCACGCGCAATCCTTTTTCCCGTCGCCGATGGGTGACTGCGTGCGCGGCATGCTGCGTACCTTCCTGACCACCAAGCAGGTGGTCGACCAGAAATGCACCGGCGAGAACTACCGTGCCGTCGGCGCATTTCCCCAAAACTCAGAGACGTGGCGCCGCACCCGGCTCGCAAGCTCAGCCGCGGCCAGCGGCGGATCCTCGCGGCCGCCTTCGCCACCGCCGCCGACGCCACCGCCCGCCGCAATCCGCACGCCTTCTACTACTTCGGGCTGCCGAACGAGCCAGGGCTGCGCGGCGGCCAGGTCACCTTCGGCCAGGACATCACGCTCGACGGGGTGCGGTTCGTACGCGACCTGCGGGTCAGCGGACCGATCAAGCTCACGCAGGACGGCCGCGCCACCGCAACCCTCAGGGCCGAGACCGGCAGCCGCACCCACGAGGTGACGCTGACCTGGACAGCGTTCTCCACCCGATCAGCCTTGTCCGGCACCTTCGACGGCATCCCCTTCGACTAGCCACCGCAGCACAGACACCGCGTTGCCGCCAGGTGCACGGCGAAGTCACATGACTCAGGGAGAATTTCAGCGTGCGCGAGGCCCGAAACTACATGAGGATCGTGCGTTTCTTCGGACGCCCCCGGGTCTTCGACACGACGCTGGTGATCGTGCTCCCCGTCCCGGTGCTCGTGGGCCTGATCGCCCTGCTCGCCCAGGGTGAGACGCGGGCGACGCTGACCGCTGGGCTCCAGGTGGTGGGTTCCCTGTGCCTGCTCATGAGGCGTGGCCGGCCGATCCTGACCGCCGGGCTGACAGCCGCACTGGACGTCGTAAGCATCGCGACGCAGTTGCTGCCCGTCTCCAGCGTGACCAGCCTGCCATCGATCGTCGCGTACTACAGCCTGGGGCGCTACGCGACCGGCCGCCCGACGTTGATCGCATCGGCAACCCTCTTCGTCGTCTACGCAATCACTACGGAACTGTCCCGCGTCACGGCGGGTGACTGGTTGTGGTCCCTGCTCGCCGTTTCAGTGCCCGTGTCCGTCGGCCAGATCGTCCGGCTCAGGACCGAGCTCAACGAACGCAGCAGGCAGGAGACCGCCGACGCCGCCGTGCGCGCCGAGCGGCGGCGCATCGCCAGGGAACTGCACGACGTGGTCGCCCACCACATCACCGTGATCAACGCCCTGGTCGGCGGCGCACGGGCCACACTCCCACCCGGGCAGGAGGTCACCAAGGACGCTCTGGAGAGCGCCGAGCAGACGGCCCGCCAGGCGATGTCGCAGATGCGCCGCCTGCTCGACGTGCTCAGGGCCGACGACAACGAAGGACCGGACGCCGCGACGGGGGTGGGCGCGGCGCGTCTCCCCGTACTGATCAAGGAGGCCAGGTCGTCAGGATTGCCCGCCAACTTGACGGTGACCGGCGAGCCCGTCGAGCTGCCCGCCGCGGTGGACCACGCCGTCTACCGCATCGTGCAGGAGGCGCTGACCAACACGCGCAAGCACGCCGTCAGAGCCAAGGCCGGCGTGCGTCTGGCGTACGAGCCGGCCGCGGTGGAGGTCGAGGTGATCGACGACGGTCTGGCGAGGCAGACCAGCGCGCCGGGGTTCGGACTCGTCGGCATGGCCGAGCGGGTGGCGTTATGCGGTGGCCGGCTGTCCACGGGCCACCCCCGGCCAGATCGCCGAGGCCGGCCGGGCGGTCGAGGAGATGCGCAGACACGACCCCTCGCTCGTTTCCCGCATGGAGCAGTTCTGGCA